>JAEYOU010000152.1 GCA_023411405.1 Pseudomonadota bacterium
GCCTCGCGCTGGCCGTCGCGGCGGGCCTCCGGCTCGGGCGGCACCTCACCCCCCTCCCCGCGCCCGTGCCGGGCGGCCAGCTCCGCGACCGCGGCGTCTACGCCCGCTGCCGCCACCCGATGTACGGCGGCGTCCTGCTGCTCGCCGTCGCCTGGGCGTTCGCCTCCGCGCCGCTCGCCTTCGGGCCGGTCGCGCTCGCCGCCGTCTTCCTCGACGCGAAGCGGCGCGTCGAGGAAGCCTGGTTGGCGGCCCGGCACCCCGGCTACGAGGAGTACCGGCGGCGGGTGCGCTGGCGGTTCGTGCCGTACGTCTGTTGAAGCGCGCGGGCAGGGCCGCGCGCCTCGGTCACGGAAACGCGTCGGCGAGCTCGTCCTCTGCCGCCGCGCGCACCAGCGGATCCCCGTCGTTCGGATCCCAGCCCCACGGGACGTACCCTGCGGGCAGGTCCTCGCCGATGCAGGGGATGATCCGCGGGGGCGCGCCGACGCCGTCGCCGTCGCGGTCCGGATAGAGGACCACCCACCGCCACAGGCGCTCGTCGGCGTCGTCGCAGTCGTTGCCGCTCGCGGCCGCCACGTACGGGGAGGGGAGCACCGCGCCCGTGCACAGCGCGCCCGCCGTCCGGGTGCTGTACCCGTCGCCGTCCTCGTCCAGGCCCGCGTACGGGAGTGATTGCCAGCGCGACGCGTCCCGATCGTCGCAGTCGTTGCCGCTCACCGTGGAGACGTAGGGCGCCGGGAGCGTCTCGCCCGCGCACACCGAGCCGTTGGTCCGGGTGGTCACGCCGTCCGCGTCCTCGTCGAGCCCGACGTAGAAGCGCGTCTGCCACCGGGCGGCGTCGCTCGGCGCGCAGTCACTCCCCGTCGCGACCTGCCCGGCAGGCAGCCCACCGGAGGTGCAGCTCGAGACCGCGGACCCGGCGCCCACCCCGTCCGCGTCCTCGTCGGAGTAGCCCACCACCGAGCGCGAGACGCCCGGGTCCGTGTCGTCGCAGTCCAGGTACGACGGCGAGGCGGTCGTGTAGCCGGCCGGCGTCGTGTCCCCGAAGCACACGGAGCCGGGCGCGTGGACCGGCGCTCCGTCGCCATCGGCGTCGCGGTACGTGTACGCGAACGACCGCCACAGCGCCGGATCTTCGACGGCGCAGTCTCCGCCCGAGGACACCCACCCCGCGGGCAACGTGGCGCCCGAGCAGACGGGCTGTGACGACCCCCCACCGACGCCGTCGCCGTCCGGATCGGCGTACCCGCCGAGCTGCCGCCACACGTCCGCGCGCGCGTCGTCGCAGTCCGAGCCGCTCGGCTGAAACGCGTATCCCGTCGGCAGCGCGCCGCCCGCGCAGACGCTCCCCATACCGCTGGAGACCGTCGCCCCATCACCGTCGGCGTCCCGGTAGTAGTAGGACAGGAGCTGGTACCTCGTGAGGTCGTCCGGGGCGCAGTCCCCGCCCTGCCCCGACCACCCGGCGGGCTGATCGCCGGCGGTGCAGTGATCGACCGGGTCACCCGCGCCGCGGCCGTCGCCGTCGGCGTCGCGGTGGCCGGCGACGAGGACCCAGGCGTCGCGATCGGAGTCGTCGCAGTCCGAGCCCGAGGGCTCGAGGCCGTAGCCCACCGGAAGCACGTACCCCGCGCAGACGATCCCCGCCTCCGGCGCGGTCCTCCCGTCGCCGTCGGCGTCGCGATCCGAGTAGGCGAGCTCCCGCCACCGCGCGATGTCGTCCGGCGCGCAGTCTCCGCCCGTGGACACCCATCCGTACGGCTCGCCGTACCCGTGGCATACGGTCGTGAGCGGGCCGGCGCCGACCGCGTCGCCGTCGGTGTCGGCGTACAGCTCCAGGGCCTGCCACGCGAGGGAGTCGCCGTCGTCGCAGTCGCCTCCGTCCGCCGCGTAGCCGTACGGCACCGCGTCGCCCGCGCACACGTCGACGAGCGGACCCGCTCCGTGCCCGTCGAGGTCGGCGTCGGTGTATGCCGGGACGAGCTGCCAGGCGTACGCGTTCCCGTCGTCACAGTCCACGTCGTCCGTCAGGCCATCACCGTCGCGATCCCGCGGGCCGCTGGACGGCCGATCGCAGGCGAGCGCGGCGAGCGCGAGGCCCAGGAGCCCCCAGCGCCGGGTGTTCATGGTCGACACCGGGAGCTACGGGTTGGCCAGCGAGAGCCGGCAGTACGAGAGCGGGTAGTACGAGCTGTTCGAGCTCCAGACCTCGAGCCTGTACTGGCCCGGCCGGTTCATCATGAGGACGGCCGCGCGCTCGCAAGAGTCGAGGCTCTGGTACGCCGAGCCCCCGTTGATCCGAACCTGGACCTCGGTCGCCTGCGCGGCGTCCGCGAGCACTCCCTTCAGGAACAGGTTCGACGGGGTCTGACGGAGCACGGCGTCGATGGTCGTGAAGACGTGCGTGGGCGTGGTCGTGTTGTACTGCGCGCGCGCGGTGCCGGACGCGACGATCGCGCCGACCACGAGAGCGATGCTCAGGAACCGGGTCATGTGCCCCCCTTGCTCTGCTGGCGGTGAGGACCGCAGCTTACGCGAACCGTGCGTCGCTGCGGGCGCGACGTGCCGCCCTCGTGCAACCCCCCGATCCGAGAGGCGTTCCTCGCCGGCAGGCGGCCCGGGAGCGGAGTCCGCGCGCTCGAGGAGCGGAACCCTGCCCGCGTTCCCCCGCCCTGCTACATTCCGCGCCGTGCTCGTCCAGGTCGCCGTCGCCGCCGCGGTCCGCGGCACGTTCACCTACCGCGTCCCGCCGCCGCTCGAGACGCAGGTCACCCTGGGCCAGCGCGTCGCGGTGCCGTTCGGCCGGAGCCGCCGCGCGACGGGGTACGTGATCGGGTTCGCGGAGGCGGCGCCCGCGGGGTTCGAGCTCCGCGACGTGCTGGAGGTGCTCGACGCCTTCCCGCCGTTCACGCCGAAGCTGGTCGAGCTCCTCCGCTGGGCGGAGGAGTACTACCTCGTGCCCCCCGGCGAGCTCCTCCGCGCCGCGCTCCCGCCCGGCCTCAACACGCGCAAGGGCGACGCCGGCCCCGCCCGGCGCGGGGT
>JAEYOU010000200.1 GCA_023411405.1 Pseudomonadota bacterium
GCCTCGCGCTCGTCTTCGCCGGCGGCGCCGGCGCGGCGGGCAACCTGACCGCCGCCGCGCTCGCCACCGGCTCGGGCCTCGCCTGGGCGTGGGGCGCGGTGGTCACGCGCCGGCTCCTCGTGCGCGAGAAGGCCGACCCGCTCGGCGTCGCGGCCTGGCAGATGCTCTTCGGCGGGCTCGGCCTCTGGATCGCCGCGGCCCTCTTCCCGGGCCGGCCGGCGGAGTGGTCGCCGTACCTCGTCTTCGCGGTGCTCTACCAGATCTTCCCCGCGACCGCCGTGGCGTGGGTCCTCTGGACCGCGCTCCTCCGGCACGTGTCGGCCGGCGTCGCGAGCCTCGCGATCCTGTCGACCCCGCTCGTCGGGCTGCTCGCGAGCGCGCTCGCGCTGGGCGAGCGGCCGTGCGGGCTCGAGGCCGCCGGCCTCGGCCTGCTCGTGGTCGCGCTCGCGCTCGTGGGGCCGCTCGCGGTGCGGCAGGCGGGGAGCGGAGGACGACGCGGCTCAGCGGGGTGAGCGCGGCCGCTCGCAGGTGAAGCTGCCGGCGCGCTCCACGTCCCCCCGTCCGTCGTGGACCGCGATCTTGGGGAACGGGCAGAGCGGGCGCGAGCGGGTGGGCGACCAGGCCGGCGGCACCTCCGGGTTGAGCGGGTTCACGGTCGCCAGGAGCCGCTCCGGAGCGACGCCCTTCTCGACCCAGTCCATCAGGGCGGTGAGCGCGTCGAACTGGTCGGTCGCCGGACCGCCCGCGCAGTGATTCATGCCGGGGACGGAGAAGAGACGGACGAAGTCGCTCGCGTCCCCGCGGTGGTTGCGCGCCAGGGCGGAGTACCAGCGGGCCGTGTCGTTGTACGAGAACACCGGGTCGCTCTGGCCGTGGTAGACGATCATCTTCCGCCCGAGCGCCTTGAACGCGGGCATCCTCGGGTGCGCCGCGTCGGTCGGGGTCATGAACCGCATCGCCGACTGCGTGAAGGTCGAGTCGGTGGCGAAGATCCGGGGCGCGTCCTCGTCGAAGGAGAAGCCGGCGAGGAACGAGAGCAGGTCGTCGGGGGTCCCGGGGGTGGCGACGGGCGGCGTGACGAAGTCGTAGCTCAGCGACGCGGCGCCCATGACCGCGATGAGGGGCAGGTTGCTCCACGGCGGGATCGGGCTCTCCAGCTTCCAGAAGCGCCAGTCGGCCCCGCCCAGGCCCGCGTCGAACGGCCAGTCCGAGTAGAGCTGTGCGCCCGCGGAGCTCCTCGGGCCCGCGAACGAGCGCGCGAGCGCCGCGACCTGGCTCGCGCTCAGGCAGGTGGCCTCCTTGTCGCCGGGGCACTGCAGAGCGGGGAGGTGAAAGACGCGCTGGCAGGCGACGACGTCGTTCACCATGCCGTCCGCCACGCCGTCCAGGTCGTCGCAGGTGCGCAGCACCTGGTCGGCGACGAGCTGCAGGTCCCCCGGGGAGAAGGCCTTCGTGATGTCCGGGCTCACCTGGAGCCAGCTCTGGACGTCCCAGGCATGCTGCACCGCGGCCTTGGGGAGGTTGAAGCCGGGGTCGCCCGCGAGGATCCCGTCGTACGCCCAGGGGAACCGGGTGGCCGCGACCATGCCCTGACGCCCGCCGTTGGAGCAGCCCATCATGTACGAGTAGGCCGGCAGCCTCCCGTAGACGCGGAGGACGACGTACTTCGCGATCGGGGCGAGCGTCTGGTTGGCGCCGTAGCCGTAGTCGATGCGCGCCTGCGGGTCGAGGCCGAAGGCGGAGCCCTGGGCCAGCCCGTACGAGAGGTTGGCCGGGTCGGCGCCGTCGTGCCCGCCGTCGGTGCTGAGGACGGCGAAGCCGCGCTGCAGCGCGCTCACCCCGCCGACGCTGTTGTCGAGCCCCACCGCCGGCAGGACCGCGCCGTCGGCGCCGCCGTTGGCCTGCTGCAGGAGGCGCCCGTTCCAGGACGCGCGCACCGGGAGGCGCAGCTCGAAGCCGATGGCGTAGGACCGCCCGTCGATCCCGGTGCGCTCGTGGACCTTGCCCTGCACCAGGCAGTAGTCGGGGAAGGGGCTCTCGCCGGTGACGCGCGCGGCCCGGGTGATCCGCAGGCCGGGGACGCCGAGGGCCTGCGTGCTGATCAGCTCGCAGGGAACGGCGCGCGCCGGGGGCGCGGCGGCGCCCATGAGCGCGGCGGCGGTGACGGCGATGAGCAGGGTCATTGGCGCTCTCCCTCGGTCGTCCGGGGTCTCCGGAGCGTGGTCGCTCCGAGCAGCGCCGCGTCGCGGGACCCGCGGCTCCTGCCCGAGTGAGGCGCCATCATACGGCGGCGGGGAGGACGCGCCATGCCCCGGCGGCGGGTCGCGCCGTCCGCGCGCGGCGCGGGCGGAGGCTTGACCGGGGACGGGGGTTCGGGGACAAGGCGTCATGAGCCTGCGCGACGCGTGGAACGCCGAGGCGGAGCGCTGGGTGGCGTGGGCGCGGCACGAGACCGACTCGTACTGGCGGTTCCATCGCGACGCCTTCCTCGAGCTGCTCCCGCCGTCCTGCCGGACGCTCGACCTCGGCTCCGGCGAGGGGCGCCTCCCGCGCGATCTCCGGGCGCGCGGGTACGCGGTGGTGGGCGTCGACGCCTCCGAGGCCCTGCTCGCCCACGCGCGCGCCGCGGACCCGGACGGCGACTACCGCGCGGCCGACGCGTCGGCCCTGCCGGTCGCGGACGGCTCGTTCGAGCTCGTCACCGCGTTCATGTCCCTCCACGACATCGACGACATGCCCGGCGCGATCCGCGAGGCGGCGCGCGTGCTCGTGCCGGGCGGCGTCCTCTGCATGGCGATCGTGCACCCGCTCGCGTCCGCCGGCTCCTTCGAGGACGGGGCGCCGGACGCGCCGTTCGTCGTCCGCAGCTCCTACCTCGAGCCACGGCGCACCGCCGACACGGTCGAGCGCGAGGGCCGGCGCATGACCTTCCACGCCGAGCACCGGCCCCTCGCCCGCTACGTGGACGCCCTCGCGGCCGCCGGCCTCCTCGTGGAGCGCCTGCGGGAGCTCCCGGACCTGGGCGACGCGCCCGGGAGCCGCTGGCGGCGGGTCCCGCTCTTCCTGCATCTCCGCGCGGTGAAGCCGCACGAAAGGTGAAGTCCGGCGGCCCGGGCCGTCTCCGCATCGTGGGGTTGGGACGCAGGGGGTCCTGTGCTACTCACGGCTCATCTGGCCCGGTTCGGGCCTCGAGAGGGGAGAACCATGTCCGGCGTTCGAATCGCAGTGCTCGCGCTGCTCTGCGCGACGGGGTGTGCCACGGCAGGCAAGCGGGTCGAGTTCCAGGGCCTCGCGCCCTCGGCGTTCGTGAAGGACCAGACCCCGCCGGACGCGTACCCCGGCTTCCTGGCCGCCGAGGGCAACATCAGCTGCCGGTACGGGATTCACCACATGTCGAAGGCGAGGTTCGCTCCGCCCAAGGCCGACGCGTTCGGAGCGCTGCTCGCCAAGTACGTCCCTGGCGTGGAGAAGCACGAGGTCGTGCTGCAGCGCCTCGACGTCTACTACAACTGGAGGCTCAAGGCGCTCCACCAGGCGGCCCCCGCGGTGGGCGGTGCAGTCGGCGGCGCGCTCGGTGGAGCGCTCGCCGCGAGCATCGAGGACGCGAGCAAGCGCAACCAGACGAACTTCACGTTTAAGGACCTGATCCTCGACCTCGATCCCACCCGGGCGAAGGCGAAGGACGTCAACATGGTGGGGTGCGACGATCGCCAGGAGGGCGAGTACGATCCGAGCCTGATCAGCGGAGGTCACGACGTCATCGTGAGCTGGCTCCGGTTCACGGTCGACGGCACCGAGTACCACCTCCGGAGCTTCTACCAGTTCCAGCCCGAGAAGCCCGAGGACGTCAACTCCGCCGCCACGCTCGCGGTGGAGCGGACGGTGGAGGCAGTCAGCTCGGCGATCAAGCTGTGAGGCCGCGGCACGCTCCCGGCCGCCCTTCGACGCCGCCCGCCTTCGGCGGGCTCCGCTCAGGGGCGACCGGGAACTGCTAGGCGGCGCGCTCGTAGCCCCCCGCCGTCGCCCCGCTCCGATCCGCTGGACGCGGGCCGCCCGACCGTCCATCCTCGCGACATGCGTACCTCGCTCCTGCTCGCCATCCTCGTGACGCTCGCGTTCCCCGGCGCCGCTCCGGCAGCCGACCGTTGCCAGCAGGAGAAGCCCGACCAGGCGTCGCGCGAGGCGGGGTGCGCCGAGGACTGCGCCGCCGACTGCATGGACGCCGCGTACTACCTCGAGAAGGGCTGGGGCGTCCCGAAGGACGCAGCCCGCGCCGCGCGGTACTACGAGCGGGCCTGCGCCCTCGGGGACAAGATGTCTTGCCTCTCGCTCGGGCGGCTGCTCGAGAAGGGCGGCGACGGGCTGAAGCGCGACGTGCCGCGCGCGGTGGCGCTCTACGAGAAGGCGTGCAAGGCCGACCCGAACGCATGCGTCCGCCTCGCTCATGCGCTCGCGGAGGGCGGCGGGGGAGTGAAGCGCGACCTCGGCCGCGCGGCCGCGCTGTTCGAGTCCGCGTGCCAGCGCGGGAACCAGAGCGCCTGCGAGTCCCGGCAGCATGTGCTCGAGATCGCGTGCCGCAAGGGCGACGCCGCTGCCTGCGCGCAGCGGAAGCCCTGATCGCGCCTACGCCGCGCGCTCGGCGCCCGCCGGCGTCGCCTCCCCCGCCCCGAACGCCGCCGCGAGGACCTTCTCGTCCGGCGGGCGCGTCACCAGCGACACCGCGGGCACGACGACGAGCGGGAGGATCATCGCGACGGCGCCTGCGAGCGGGACGCCGTCGGCGCCCCAGGCGAAGAAGAGCGCCACCGCGGAGGCGAGGCCGACGACCATGCCGGCCCAGACGCCCGCCCGCGTGGTCCGCTTCCAGAACAGGCCGAAGAGGTAGGGCGCGAGGAAGACCCCGGAGAGCGTGCCCCAGCTCATGATCATGAGGTTCATGATGAGCGTGGGCTTCTGGAGCGCGATGAGGAGCGAGACGCCGACGAACACGGCACACAGGATCCGGAGGAGCGCCATCGTGCGCTTGGGGTCCTTCTGGTGGTCGACGAACGCGCCGTAGATGTCGATGGCCACGGCCGAGCTCGAGACGAGCACCAGCGAGGAGAGGCTCGACATCGAGGCCGAGAAGACCATGAGCACGATCACCAGCACGAGCGCCTCGGGCAGCCCGGAGGTGGTGATGAAGTGCGGCATGATCTTGTCGAAGATCGGCCCCTTCGGCCCCATGAGATCGGCGGGGAGGCCGCCGCGGTAGTAGAGGTGGGTGAGCGCGCCCGAGTAGTACGCGCCGAACGCCATGAAGAGCGCGAACACGCCGGCGATGGTCATCGCCCGGGTCACGTCCTGGCGGCTGCGGATCGAGTAGAACTTCTGGACCATCTGCGGCAGCGCCCAGGGGCCGAAGCTGGTGATGAGCACCAGGGCGGCGAGGGTGAGCCAGCCCGGGACCGCGACGGCGAGGCCGCCCGCGCCGAGCGTCTTCGTCGCGACGAGCGCCGGGGCCATCGTCGCCGGGTCGGAGAGGAGCTCCCGCGTGGCCGGGCCGAACCCCTCGGCGCTGGCGCTGTGCGCGAGCAGCCAGACCATGATCATGACGCCCGCGAACTCGACGATGCCGCGGATGAAGTCGGAGATGGCGACGGCGAAGTAGCCGCCCATGACGAGGTAGACCGCGGTGAGGCCGGTGAGGAAGTAGAGCGCCGCCTCGTACGGGATGTGGAGCGTCATCTCGAAGAGGAACGAGAGGCCCATCAGCACCGAGGCCGAGTACGGCACGAGGAAGACGAACATCACCGCGGCGGCGAAGACCTGGAGCTTCGGGTCCTGGAACCGCGCCTTCAGGAACTCGGGCATCGTGATCGCCGAGAGCCGGGCGGTCATCTCGCGCGTGCGGCCGGCGAGGACCTTCCAGGCGGCGAGCGTGCCGATCGCCGTGTTCCCGAGCACGATCCACATCGTGTAGATGCCGAACCCCCAGCCCAGCTTCCCGGCGTAGCCGATGAACAGCACCGCGGAGAAGTAGGTCGTGCCGTACGCGAAGGCGCTCATCCACGGGCCGAGCGACCGGCCGCCGATGAAGAAGTCCTTCACGTCGCGGGTCTTGCGCATCGAGAGCCAGCCGACCCAGAGCATGACCAGGACGTACGCGACCACGATCGCGATCGACACGGAGGCGTTGGACATGGGTGCGGAGCTTACTGCAACCGCGCGGCGATGGGCCGGCCGCTCTTCCGGACTTGATCGAGCGCAAGTTCACAGGTACGGCGACAGCAGCCGGGCGAGCCCGTCCCGGAGCCGGAGCGGGAGCGGCCGTCGATCCATGTCACGCAGCGTGACCGGGCGCGCGAGCCGCAGCCGGGCGTCGATGAGCGCGTCGAGGTCGCGCGCAACGCCGGCGTCGTAGCACTCCACGTCGAGCTCGAAGTTGAGCCGGAGGCTCCGCGGGTCCCAGTTGGCCGAGCCGATGAGCGCCCACGCGCCGTCCACGGTCATCGCCTTGGCGTGGTCGAACGGCGGCGGCGAGAGCCACACCCGGCAGCCGCGATCGAGCACCTGCCAGAGCTGGGCGTTCTGCGCCCACTGGACGACCGGGAGGTTCCCGCGCTCGGGGAGGACGACGTCCACCTCGACCCCGCGCATCGCCGCGACGTTGAGGGCGGTGATGAGCGCCTGGTCGGGCAGGAAGTACGGCGTGACGATCCGGACCCGGCTGCGCGCCGCGGCGAGCACGCCGAGCAGGATCCAGCGGATGGCCTCGAAGTCCTCGTCCGGTCCGTCCGGGACGCCGCGGGCGAGCACCGGCCCCGCGGTGACGGCGGGCGGGAAGAAGGCCGGGCCGTCGAGCTCTTCTCCCGTGGTGAAGAGCCAGTCCTCGGCGAACGCCGACTGGAGGTGGCCGACCACCGGTCCCTCGAGCCGGGCGTGCAGGTCGATCGACGGGTTGGGCCCGCCGTCGCGCGGCATGAACGTGTCGCGGATGTTCATCCCGCCGGTGAAGCCGACGCGCCCGTCGGCGACGAGGATCTTCCGGTGGTTCCGGAGGTTCACGAACGGGAGCCAGACCGGCGAGAAGCGCGGGAGGAAGAGCTCGGTGCGCACCCCGTTCCGCCGGAGCGCGCGGTGGACGGGCGGCCAGCGGTACCGCACGCCGATCGCGTCGACGAGGACGCGGACCTGCACGCCGCGCCGGTGGGCGCGGGAGAGCGCGTCCACGAACGCGTCGCCGACGAGCCCGGGATCGAAGATGTACGTGCAGAGCGTGACCGAGCGCTCCGCCGCGTCGATGGCGGCGAGCATGGCCGGGTACGCCCGGGCGCCGCCGGCCAGGAGCTCGAGCCGGTTC
>JAEYOU010000233.1 GCA_023411405.1 Pseudomonadota bacterium
CACGGAGGGAGGGCCGGCCACGCGACGTCGCACGCGCACGCGAAGCCCGCCGCGGGCGCGCCGCACGCCAAGCCGGCGGGAGCGGGCCACCAGGGATCCCACGGCGGCGCGGCCGCCGGGGCGTCCCGGAAGCCGGTGCTCGTCGGTTCGTGGAAGCCGAAGCGGCGGCGGTGAACCAGCGCGTCAGTGGGTCAGCCGCGAGGTGATCGCGAGGACTGAAACCGAGGCCGAGACCGATGCCGATGCCGATGCCGATGCCGATGCTCGGGACGCTCGCCCTTCGACAGGCTCAGGGCGAGCGGAGCCAAGGCACCGGCACCGGGAATCGCACCCCCTCAGAACCCCATCGCCCGCAGCTCCCGCACGAGCCGCACCCAGAACTCGGCCGCGTCGAAGTGGCGGGACCATCCCGTCTGCGCCCAGTGGTCCGCCTCGACCTCGGCGAGCACCTCGCCCCAGCGCTGCGAGGACGCGGGTACGACCCCGTCGCTCACGCCCCAGCTCTTCTTCATCCAGAGATAGCTCGGGACGAGGAGCGGGTTTGCCTTGCGCTTGCGCCGGACGACGCCGACGACGCTGGCGTACGCGACCGAGCGGACGTCGCAGACCTCCTCGTTGAAGCGCGCCATGCGGGCGGTGGCGAGGTCGTGGAACGCGTCGAGCGGGACGCCCGCGGTCTCCAGCACGCGCTGCAGCCCGATCTTCCGGGCGACGTCGGTGGAGAGATCCGCGAGCGGGGATCCCCGGTGCGGCGTACCCACCGTGACGAGCGCCGCCACCCGCGCGGCGAGGCCGAGGTTCGTCACGGCGTACCGTGCGTCGAGGCCCCCCATGCTGTGCGCGAGCACGTTGACCCGCTTCTCGTCGAGGACGGTCAGGGCGCGGGTGAGCGCCTCCGCCCGGGCGGCGACGGAGCCGCACGGCGGCACGCGCGGGACGACGACCTTGTTGCCGTCCTTCTCTAGGGCGTCGCGGATGCCCCTCCAGTAGGCGTGGCGCATGGCCCCCACGCCCACCTCGTCGAACCCGAAGAGCCCGTGCGCGAGCACGATGGGATGGCGCGGCTTCGCGCGCAACCACCGCCGCTTGCGGAGGCGCGGCCGGCGGAGGAGCAGGGTGGCGCCCGCGAGCGCGAGGAGGACGGCGGCGCCGATGAGGATCCAGAGCACGCGCCATCGTAGCGAGCGACCGCGAAACCCATCCAGGCGCCGCGGTCGCACCTCGTGCGACAGGGAATTGCGCCCCGGTCGCCGCCGGCCCGACGGCTCACGCCGTCGCCGCCACCCCGATCCGCGCGACCGTCCCGCCCGTCATCCGCACGAGCTCGTCCGGCGTGAGCGGGAAGACCGCGTGCGGGTGGCCGGCCGCGGCCCAGATCCGCTCGTAGGCGAGGAGGGCGTCGTCGACGACCGCGACCACCGGCGCCGCGTGGCCGATGGGCGGCACGCCCCCGATGGCGAAGCCGGTCCGCTCGCGGACGAAGTCCGGCGTCGCGCGGCCGATCCGCTCGCCGACCACCGCCGCGACGGCCTGCTCGTCCACCCGGTGGCGCCCGCTCGCGGCGACGAGGACCGCGCGGCCGCTCGGCTCGGCGCGGAAGAGCAGCGACTTGACGATCTGCCCGACCTCGCAGCCCACGGCGGCGGCGGCCTCGGCCGCGGTGCGCGCGGAGTCGGGGAGCTCGACGACCGCGTTCTCGAACCCGGCCGCCCGGAGGGCGTCCTGGACCTTCTGTGCGCTGGGCTTGAGCGGCATGCGGCCATTGTAGCCTGCGCCACGGGCCGTTTGCCGGCCGGGTGGGGATGGTGTTGAATCGCGCCTCCACGCATCCACGCCTGGGGCCTCAACCTTGGGAGTCGCGCCATGAAGAACCTCGTGGGAGTCCTCTCGCTCGCGCTCGGCCTCGCGGCCGGTCCGGCCCGCGCCGCCGACGCGATCCGGATCGGCATGCTCGCGCCCCTCACCGGCGCCTGGGCCAGCGAGGGCCAGGAGATGAAGCGCAACGGCGAGCTGCTCGCCACCGAGCTCAACGCGAAGGGCGGCCTGCTCGGCAAGAAGGTGGAGCTCGTCGTGGAGGACGACGGCGGCGATCCGCGGACCGCCTCCCTCGCGGCGCAGCGGCTCACGTCGCGCGGGGTGGTGGCGGTGATCGGGACCTACGGCTCGGCCGTCACCGAGGCCACCCAGACGATCTTCGACGAGGAGGGCATCCTCCAGATCGCGAACGGCTCGACGGCCGTCCGGCTCACGGAGAAGGGCTTGCCGTTCTTCTTCCGGACCTGCCCGCGCGACGACGAGCAGGGGCGGGTGGCGGCGGCCGTCATCCGGAAGGCGGGGGCGAAGCGCGTCGCGCTGGTGCACGACAGCTCCGCCTACTCGAAGGGGCTCGCCGACGAGATCAACGCCCTCCTCGTGGCGCAGGGCGTGCCCCCGGTCTTCTTCGAGGCGCTGGCGCCCATGGAGCAGGACTACTCGGCCATCCTCACGAAGCTCCGCGCCGCGACCCCGGACGTCGTCTTCTTCACTGGCTACTACCCCGAGGCCGGCCTGCTCCTGAAGCAGAAGCGGCAGATGGGCTGGGGCGTGCCGTTCGTCGGCGGCGACGCCATCAACAACCCCGACCTCGTGAAGCTCGCCGGCAAGGAGGCCGCGCAGGGCTTCCGGTTCCTCTCGCCGCCCGTCCCGAAGGACCTCGACACGCCCGAGGCCAGGGCGTACGTGGCCGCATACCGGAAGAAGTACGGCGAGGAGCCCAAGTCGATCTACGGCGTCCTCGCCGCCGACGGCTTCCGCGTGATCGCCCGGGCCGTCGAGGCGACGAGGTCCACCGACGCGAAGAAGCTCCGCGCGTACCTCGTCGGCGGCCTGAAGGACTTCCCCGGCTACACCGGGAAGATCGCCTTCAACGCCAAGGGCGATCGCGTGGGCGAGCTGTACCGCGTCTACACGGTGGACGCCGCCGGCCGGTTCGTGCTCCAACCTTGAGGCCGAGACCTCGCGGCGGGGGAGGGGCCGGGCGACGGCTCCTCCCCCGCGCGTCCCTGGGATCCGATGCGGCTCTTCCTCGAGCAGTGCACCAACGGCCTGGCGGTGGGGAGCATCTACGCCCTCATCGCGCTCGGCTACACGATGGTGTACGGCGTCCTGAAGCTCATCAACTTCGCCCACGGCGACCTCTTCACCTTCGGCGCCTACCTCGGGATGACGCTCCTCGCCTCCCTGCTGGCGGCCGAGCGGGTCGGGCTGGGGCTCGGGCTCCTGCTCCTCGCCGTCATGGTGATGGGGCTCGTCGCGGTAATCGGCGTGGTGGTCGAGCGCGTCGCCTACCGGCCCGTGCGCGGCGCGCCTCGCCTCAACGCGGTCGTCTCCGCGCTCGGCGCCTCGATCTTCCTCCAGAACGCCCTGATGCTCGCGTACGGCGGGAGCCCCCGCAGCTACCCGGACGTCCTCCCCCAGACCGCGCTCTCCGTCCTCGGCCTGCGGATCCCCGTCGCGCGCGTCGCCGTGGTGGTCGCCGCCGTGGCGATGATGGCGGCGCTCTACTTCTTCGTGCAGCGTACGCGCCTCGGCGCCGCCATCCGGGCCGCGGCCATCGACCCGGACGCCGCCCGGCTCATGGGCATCGACGTGAACCGGATCGTCACGCTGGTGTTCGTGGTCGGGCCGGCGCTGGGCGGGGCCGCCGGGCTCCTCGTCGGCCTCCTCTACGGCTCGATCTCCTTCACGATGGGCTGGAGCTACGGGATGAAGGCCTTCACGGCCGCGATCCTGGGCGGCATCGGCAACATCCCGGGGGCGATGCTGGGCGGGCTCCTGCTCGGCCTCGTCGAGGCGCTGGGCGCGGCGTACCTGTCGATGGCGTGGCGCGACGCGATCGCGTACGGCGTGCTGATCCTGATCCTGATCGTCCGGCCCTCGGGGCTCCTGGGGGAGCGGGTGGCGGACAAGGTATGAGCCACCCCGCTGCGCAGGGTCAGGGCTCCCGGCACCTCGCCGCCGTCTACGCGCTCGCCGCCGCGCTGCTCGCCGCGGCCCCGTTCGTCGCGAGCCGGTTCCCCGAGGGGCGCTACTGGCTCGACGTCCTGAACAACGTGGGCCTGTACGCGCTCCTGGCGCTGAGCCTCAACCTCATCCTGGGCGACGCCGGGCTCTTCCACATGGGCCACGCGGCCTTCTACGCCGTCGGGGCGTACACCGCCGCGATCCTGAACACGCAGCATCACGTCCCGGTGCTCTGGACGCTGCCGGTCTCCGCCGCCGTGTCGGCGCTCTTCGCCCTCGCCGTCGCCCGGCCGGTGGTCCACCTGCGGGGGGACTACCTGCTCATCGTCACGATCGGCATGGGCGAGATCGTGCGCATCGCGCTCGTGAACGACGTCTTCGGCCTGACCGGCGGCGCGAACGGGATCACCGGCATCGCCCGGCCCACGGTCTTCGGCCTGCGGATCGCCCGGCCGCAGGAGTTCTTCTGGCTGATCTGGGGGTTCGTCGCGTTGACGGTCTTCCTCTTCCACCGCCTGGCCCGGTCGCGGTTCGGCCGCGCGCTCAACTACCTGCGCGAGGACGAGGTGGCCGCGGAGGGGAGCGGCGTGCCGACGGCCCGCTACCGGCTCATGGCGTTCGCGCTGGGCGCGGCCTGGGCGGGGATGGCCGGCGCCCTCTTCGCCGGCAAGGCCCGGACCATCTCGCCCGAGTCGTTCAACGTGGGCGAGTCGATCAAGGTGTTCGCGATGGTGATCCTGGGCGGCGCCGGCTCGATCCCGGGGGTGATCGCCGGGGCGGCGCTGCTCGTGGGCCTCGAGGAGGGCTTCCGGGGGTTCGCCGACGCGCGCATGCTGGTGGTCGGCGCGGCCATGGTCGCGATGATGGCCTTCCGGCCCCAGGGGCTCTTCCCGGTGCACCTCCCGCGCTTCCGTCCGGCGGATCTCCCGCCGCCGGGCGCGCCCCGAGGCGAGGAGCCGGGGCGGTGAACGCCATCCTCCACGTCGAGGGCGTGTCGAAGAGCTTCGGCGGGCTCCGCGCCGTCGATCGCGTCTCGTTCGACGTGCCGCCGGGCGCGATCGTGGGGCTCATCGGCCCGAACGGCGCCGGCAAGACCACGACGTTCAACCTCATCACCGGCAACCACCGGCCCGACGCGGGCTCGATCCGGTTCGAGGGCAGCCCGATCGCGGGGCTCCGGCCGCACCGGATCGTCTCGCTGGGCATCGCCCGGACGTTCCAGAACATCCGCCTGTTCCAGCGGCTGTCGGCGGTGGAGAACGTGCTGTCGGGGCGCCACTGCCGCACGCGCGCGGGCCTGCTCGCGGCGCTGCTCCGGCCGCGCGGGCAGGTGCGGGAGGAGAGGGAGGCGCTGGAGCGGGTCGCCGACGAGCTCGCCTTCGTCGGCCTCCGCGGCCGCGCCCTGGAGCGCGCGCGCAACCTCTCGCACGGCGACCAGCGGCGGCTGGAGATCGCCCGGGCCCTGGCGAGCGACCCGCGGCTGCTCGTGCTCGACGAGCCCGCCGGAGGCATGAACGAGCAGGAGACCGTCGAGCTCGCCGGGCTCATCGGACGGATCCGCGCGCGCGGGATCACCGTGCTCCTCATCGAGCACGACATGAGCCTGGTGATGCGCGTGTGCGAGCGGATCGTGGTGCTCGAGCACGGCGCGAAGATCGCGGAGGGGACGCCCGCCGAGATCCAGCGCGACGCGAAGGTGATCGAGGCCTACCTCGGCACGGAGGAGGCCTGAGGTGAACGCCCCGGTCCTAGAGCTCCGCGGCCTCGAGGTGCGCTACGGCAACGTGCAGGCGCTGCACGGGATCGACCTGGCCGTGCACGAGGGCGAGATCGTCACCCTCCTCGGCGCGAACGGCGCCGGGAAGTCGACCACGCTCCGCGCGGTCAGCGGCCTGCTCCGGCCGTCGGCGGGCCAGATCCTCTACCGAGGGCGCGACGTCCGCGCGGTCCCCGCGCACGGGCTGGTGCACCAGGGGGTCGCCCACGCCCCCGAGGGCCGGCGACTCTTCGGCACGCTCACCGTGCAGGAGAACCTGACCCTGGGCGCCTTCTCGCGGCGCGACCGCGCGGCGATCGCCGAGACCGAGGCGTGGGTGCTGGGGCTCTTCCCCGCCTTGCGCGGCCGCGCGGCGCAGCTCGCGGGCACCCTCTCCGGCGGTGAGCAGCAGATGCTGGCCATCGCCCGGGCCCTCATGGCGCGCCCGCGGCTGCTCCTCCTCGACGAGCCGTCGCTGGGGCTCGCGCCCCTCGTCGTGAAGACGATCTTCCGGACCATCCGCGAGATCAACGAGGCGCACGGGGTGACGATCGTCCTCGTCGAGCAGAACGCGCGCGCCGCGCTCCGGCTCGCGCACCGCGGCTACGTCATGGAGGTGGGGCGGATCGTCCTCGAGGACGCCGCGGCCGCGCTGGCCGCGAACCCCCGCGTCCAGAAGGCGTATCTCGGGGGGCACGCGGGCTGAGCGACCGAGCGTGACGCGCGCATCTCCGTTGCCCGCCCGCGGCGGTCGTGACAGGCTGCCGCAGCGTGCCGGCTCCTGGGGGGCCCATGTCCACCGACTACCGCGCGATCAACCTCGCAAACTGGAACAGCCGCGTCCCGTTCCACGCCCGAGCGTACGGCCTCGACCGCTTCCGGGCCGACCCGGAGCTCCTCTCGGAGGTCGTGCGCTTCGACCTGCCGCGACTCGGCGGCGTCGCCGGGCTCGACGTGGTGCACCTGCAGTGCCACATCGGGACGGATACGCTCTCGCTCGCGCGGCGTGGGGCGCGGATGACCGGGCTCGACTTCTCCGCCCCGGCGCTGGAGGTCGCCCGCGCGCTCGCCGCCGACTGCGGCGCGGAGATCGCGTACGTCGAGGCGGACGTGTACGGCGCGGTCGAGGCGCTCGGCGCGGAGCGGTTCGATCTGGTGTACACGGGGATGGGCGCGCTCTGCTGGCTGCCCGACATCCGGCGCTGGGCGCGGGTGGTGAGCAAGCTGCTGCGCCCCGGCGGGCGCCTGTTCGTGCGCGAAGGGCACCCGATGCTCTGGTCGCTCTGCCAGCCCCGGCCGGACGGGCTCCTGGTCGTCGATCACCCGTACTTCGAGACGCCCGGGGGCACGCGGTTCGTGGAGACGAAGACGTACGTGGCGCACGAGGGCGCGCTGGCCGCGCCGGAGAGCATCGAGTTCAACCACGGCCTCGGGGAGATCCTCACCGCGCTCGCCGACGCCGGCCTCGCGCTCGCCGCCTTCGAGGAGCACGACTCCGTGCCCTGGGACTTCTGCCCGGGGGCGACCGTCTGGGACACGCACGGCGAGTGTCGGCTCCGCGAGCGCCCGGAGCGGCTCGCGGCGAGCTACACGATCCGCGCGGTGAAGGCATAGGGGCGGAGCACTCCGTCGGTGGCGCGGCCGAGGGGCCCGGGACGCGGAGGCCCTCGGTCCCTGCGCTGCTGCTCCGCGGAGCCGCGGGCCGATCCCGCCGGAGCCTTCCGTGCTGCGGCTTCACCCCGCGTCCGGTGCGCCGGACTCGAGCGGTCACCATGTTGCGTTCTCACCGAACGTACGAGGAGGGGTTCACGTGAAGACGCATGCGAAGGGTGTGTACGTGCTGGGCGCGCTCGCAGGGCTGGTGCTCTTCGGGCCGGGGACCGCCGGGGCGCAGACCGCGGCGGGGACCAACGCGCCGACGCACGGCAGCGGCGGTCCGGGGACGCTCGGCACCGAGGTCCCGAACGACTCCGCCGTGGCGCAGGGCTACTACCACTCCCGGTCGAGAGTGGAGGGCGACGGCCGGCAGCTCGCGGAGAGCATCCGCCAGCTGATCACCGACAACCGCCGCGCGCTGCAGCAGGCGCAGGCGGACGCGAACTCCGGCGACTCGACCATGGCCGCCGCCGCCAAGCAGGTGGCGGACGCCCGGTCGATCGCGGAGTTCAACCTCCTGAAGGGCGCGCAGGAGAGCGGGTTCGAGCTCGGAGAGGCGGTGGAGGGAGGCTACGCCGCCACGGCCTCGATGGGCGAGGACTCCAGCGACCTGCCCTCGTACGGCACGAACGAGACCGCGACCGCGGCGGCCGAGGCCTCGCAGTCCACCGGGTCGACCGAGGAGTCGTCCGGCACGGCGGAGTCGTCGGGATCTTCGGAGTCGCTCGGCTCGACGGCGCAGTCCGACGCGCAGACGCACGCGTCCACGCTCGGCGACCTCGTGGACCAGGCGCGCGGCGAGAACCGGCACCAGCTCGCGTCGTCGCTGCAGGTGGCGCAGCGGGCGCTCGCGAACGCCTCGAGCACCGCCGGCGCCCCGGAGTGACGCCTCCGGGCGAGCGGGAGGGGCGCGGCCCCGCGGGGGTATGTCCCCGCGGGGCCGCGGCGCGTAAGGGAGAGACGACGGACGGCGGTTGAGGCAAGAAGTAGCGAGGCATGAAGACCCGAACGCGGTTCGTCCTTCTCTCGACGGCGGCGCTGGGCCTCGTCGCCGGTGCGGTCCTCTCGTTCGCCGTCCAGCGACGGGCGTCCCCGCCACCGGAGGCGGAGGCGCCGGCGGCTGCGCAGCAGATGGATCGCCCGCCGGAGCGGCGCGAGGAGCTCGACGCCGAGGAGCGGCACACGATCGCGCTGTTCGAGCGCGCCTCGCGCTCGGTCTGCTTCATCACCACCAGCGTCGAGCAGGTCGATCTCTGGTCGCGGAGCGTGACCGAGCTCCCCGCCGGCACGGGCTCCGGGTTCGTGTGGGACGACCAGGGGCACGTCGTCACGAACTTCCACGTCGTGCAGAACGCGGACGGCGCGCGGGTGACGCTCGGCCAGGATGAGTGGCCGGCCCGGGTGGTCGGCGTCGCCCCCGAGCAGGACCTGGCGGTGCTGCGCATCGAGGCGGCGCGCGAGAAGCTGGCGCCGCTCCCGGTGGGCAGCAGCGCCCGGCTGCGGGTGGGGCAGAAGGTGTTCGCGATCGGGAACCCCTTCGGCCTCGACTTCTCGCTCACGAGCGGGATCGTGAGCGCGCTCGGCCGCTCCATCCGGAGCGTGGGCGGCGCGACCATCTTCGACGTGATCCAGACCGACGCCGCGATCAACCCGGGCAACTCGGGCGGTCCCCTGCTCGACAGCGCCGGCCGCCTCGTCGGCGTGAACACGGCGATCTACAGCCCCTCGGGCGCGAACGCCGGCATCGGCTTCGCGGTGCCGGCCGACACGGTGAACCGGATCATCCCCGAGCTGATCGCCCATGGCCGCGTGGTCCGCCCGGTGCTCGGGGTGCAGCTCGTCGAGGACGCGGTGAACGCCGCGCTCGTGCGGCGGCTGGGGACCGAGGGCGCGCTCATCGCGCAGGTGGCCCGCGGCACGGGGGCGGCGGAGGCAGGGCTGCGCGGCGCGGAGCGCGGCCGGGGGGGACGGGTCGTGCCCGGCGACGTCATCCAGGCCATCGACGGGAAGCCCGTCCGGAGCGGCAGCGACCTCCTCGGCCGCCTCGGCGCCTACAAGCCAGGGGATCGGGTCCGGCTCGGCGTGTGGAGGGACGGAGCGCAGCGCGACGTGGACGTCCGGCTCCAGGCGCCCGAGGAGTGACCGCGTGAACCGCTCGATCCCCGCCGCGCCGAAGGACTTCTTCTACCAGCGCGGCCGCGGCACCGGCGCCGGGTCGGGCTCGGATCAGCAGATCCGGATCGCGCTCCGGTTCGGGGGCCTGCTCGACCTCGAGCTCCTGCGGCGCGCGGTGCGCGCCGTGGTCGAGGAGGACCCGATCCTCCGCGCCCGGTTCGTCGAGCCGGCGCCGTTCGAGGCGCGCTGGGAGCTGTGCGAGCTCGAGGGCGCGGTCCCGCCGTGCGAGCTCGAGGAGGCTTCGGACGCCGAGGCCGCCGTCGCGGCGTTCCTGGCCGGCCTCGACGTCCGGCCGGAGGGGCCGTACCTCCGGCTGCGCGTCGTCCGCTCCGGCGGCCGCGACGCGCTCTGCCTCCGCGTCGATCACCGGCTGTGCGACGGGGCGGGGTCGAAGGCGCTCGCGTGCCGGCTCGCCGACCGGTACAGGCG
>JAEYOU010000277.1 GCA_023411405.1 Pseudomonadota bacterium
GTGCTCGACATAAAAGTATCGCCGCAAGAGAAGCACAATCAGTAAGCAAACCAGGGCCAGCCCAACCGCAGCCACGCCGGTTAAAAATGCTTTGAGTAGGATCGCTGAAAGAGGTTCTGTCATCCTAACCTGTCTGCTTACGCTTCATCCCAGAAGTCGTCAACCTGGCTGCGTACTACCTTCAGCTTGGAAAGATCCTGCGGCGCGGCAGTGCGTGGTTTTGTTGGTTGAGCATCCAGAGCCTGGGCCGGTTCGGGCCCAGATTGATCACTCGTTTGAACCTCAGTTGGAGCGGGTTCTGAAAGCGCCGGCGGAGGGCTCGCCACAAAGCGGGCTTCAGGCAGCTCTTCGCCTATTGTCTTTGAATCTTCCTTTGTAATCAAACTTTCGGAAACGGGGATGACTGTCGGCCGTTCATCAATTTCAGGCAGCGCGGGGGTTGAAACCGGCTCTACTGACCACTCATTCGCATCGCCGAAAACCGGCTCTACCAGCCTGGGTTTTACAGGAAGGGGTTTAGCCATGGTCGGCTCGACCGGTTCAGTCCCTATAATTGGCAGTACAAGAGGAGCGGGTGGCTCGATATTCCTGGTCGGCTGCACTGGCTGTTCTTCCAGCACCGCGGCAACAGGAACCGGTTCGGTCTCGGGTTCGTTGTGGCCCTCAGGTACTGGCTGCGTGGGCCGGTACAGGTCATCCAGGATCACCAGTTCCTGTTCAAATACCGGGGTAATATAAACACCCTGCCGGATCACCAGTTCTTCACCGGGGTAGCTAGCGGGGGCATTAATAACAGCCATCACATCCCGAAAACCTGCTTCGGGATGCGTGGTACGGTGAAACAGGCGCAGGCGTACTTCTTCCTGCGCGCCGGGGTACATCAAAGGAATGGGATCGACCTGATAACAGTCCGCAGGCAAACCACTGATGGTCACGCGGAACTGGCAGTTCTTCTGGCTGCCGGTGTTCTTGATCGTCAGCCGGCCTTCCAGCGGATAATCCACGCTCAGTACTGCGTTTGGGAATGTGATCCAGGCTTCCATTGAACTGGATGTACGCAAAATACTAGAAGCCAGCGGTAGTTCAAAGATCAGGCGAAACCCACCTATTTCCAGCTCATCCCCATCACGCATATCCACCATGCAATAGGTGGGGAGAGCGCTGGGGGCGCCATGATGATAGATGGTTAGCTCATTCGCCAGGTTTACCACCCGGCAGCTGGAGGGGAGATCCGGGGAAGAGAGGATTTGCAGTTGAAGCGGGGCAACCTGGTCAGAATACAAGCAAACATCATTGGAAGACGCGCTGCCTACACGCGTAATCGTTTTTCGGATGGTGATTGATTTAGCCCATCCATTTTCCTCAACGATGTTCAACTTCATCGAAAGGAACCCCCTTTCATCCACCGCTTAAAAGCAAAATCGACTCATTGAGTTTCAGCTCAATGGAACACTAAGACGCGATGTTTTAAAGCAGCGCAGTTCAAAAAATATTCGGTTGTATACAGAGATAAAGTACAGTAACAATTATAACAGTTCTGCTCGACAGCTTGTTATATTTGAGTTAACAATTATGAAATGCTAATAAAAATCTAACTATTTAACCCAAATAATTTACAGGCGTTTTCCAGCACAACGCTTTCCCAGCCCAAAACACAGCATTAATAGCTTAGTCGCAAATATTAGTGCCTCCACATTTTGTAGTTGATAACTCAGCAAGTGAAAAGAACTGATAGAATAGCGGGTCTTTCATCACAGGGAATGGAGAAACAAGGCTCGCTTGAGTAAAGAACTGCTTGGAATCCTGGTGATACTGGTATTGCTGTTTGAAATCTATGGGTGTCTGCGAAGATATTGGCTGCGACGACTCTTGGAAAAGAGGAAAAAAGAAAAGCGCACCCGCAAACCTGCTGTTTTGCGACCGAAGAGCGAAAAGGATTGTCGTTTTTGCCGAGAAGGAAAAGGGAAACGAACAGTAGCCAAGCGGGAAATGCCGGAATCCTGGCAGTTGCGCAAGGGGCGAGGTGGACGGA
This sequence comes from Pseudomonadota bacterium, assembly GCA_023411405.1. Lineage (GTDB taxonomy): Bacteria > Myxococcota > Myxococcia > Myxococcales > Anaeromyxobacteraceae > Anaeromyxobacter. The sequence continues at coordinate 2,033 of JAEYOU010000277.1, forward strand.
AGAAGAAGATCAGGAGTGCGGGCTTCTTTTGTCCAAACAAAAGCTGTGAATACTATGGGATTACGGAAGAGGCGATCCTTGCGCTGGTGGGGTATGGGACACATGGAACCCAGGAAGTGATCCGGGATTTCAAGTGCCAGGCGTGTGGAAAGAAGTTCACAGCCAGGCGGAACACAATTCTATACCGGCTGAAAAGCCATTCGGGACTAATCGAGAAAATCTTGTGGTTGCTGGCATTAGGGGTAGACGCATCAGCGTTAGAAGAAGTGTTTGGCGTGCGAGACATAACCATCCGCACCTGGTTATGCCGCAGTGGGATGCAGAGCAAGAAGCTGCATGAACGCTACCTGACAGAACTGAAGTTGGTGCATGTGCAGCTGGATGAATTATGGGCGAACGTGAAAGATCGCGGTCAGGATATGTGGCTGTGGATTGCCAGCGATGCAATGACAAAGCTCATTCCCGTTATGCAGGTGGGAGCAAGAAACCAGGAAATGGCATTTTCTGTGGTGCATGAATTGAAAGGAAGACTGGCGGTAGGCTGTGTGCCCGGGTTCAGCACAGATGGTCTCAAGCACTACTATTATGCTCTGACCGCGCATTTTGGAAAGTGGGAAACAGCGGATGGGAAAAAGCCGGTCTGGGTGCTATTAAATAACTTTGTTTACAGCCAGGTCATCAAACACCAAAGGCGGAGAAGTACCGTGGAAGTTGAGCGACGAGTATTAGTAGGAGAAGCTAGTGCGTATACAGAGCGACTTCGTCATGTGGGGCTGAGTGGTCGGATCAACACATCCTTCGTTGAGCGCGTGAATCTAACGATCAGGCAGTCCGTCTCGAAACTGACTCGCCGAACTTTGGGACCGGCCAAGTACACTCCCGAGCTAATGGAGTATTTAGAGTGGTGGAGAAGTTATTATCATTTTGTCCGACCGCACGAAAGTCTGGAAGTGATCTTGTCGGAACCGATCCAACGGAGGGGAAAACAGCAGCCCAGGAGGCACCGGAAACGAACCCCAGCCATGGTGGCTGGGCTTACCGGAAGGTGCTGGACAGTGAAGGAGTTGTTACTCTATCCTTTACCGTGATTATGATTGAAGTAGGGGGGAAGATCGTGAATATCGGC
>JAEYOU010000554.1 GCA_023411405.1 Pseudomonadota bacterium
ACGTCGCCGCGCGGCGGCCGGCACGCGGGATGAAGGGATCCGCCGAGGACGTCCACGCGGAGTCGCACCGTGCCCCCCAAGACCCGACTCGACAGGCTCGTACACTTCCGGGAGCGCTCGGAGGAGACCGCGCTCCAGGATCTGGCGCAGGCGCAGAGCCGGCGCGACCTCGCGGCGCGCACGCTGGCCGGGCTCCGGCAGCGGGCCCACGCCGACGAGCGCGGCCCCGGCGCCGCCGAGCTCTGGGTCCTCGAGGAGGTGGCCCACCTGCGCGCGCTCCGTCAGGTCCAGCGCGCGGAGGGCGAGCTCGCCGCGGCGCTGCGGAAGGAGCAGGTGGCGCGCGCCGGGTACGGGGTCGCCCACCGCAACGCGGAGGTCGTCCGCAAGGCGCAGGAGAAGAAGCGCGCGGAGATCGTCGCGGATCGCGAGCGGCGCGAGCGGAAGGCGCTCGACGAGCTGGCGACGCTGCGGTTCAACGCGAAGCGGTAGCGGCGCGGGCCCGCGCCCGGCCCCCTACCCAGGGGCGCGCGACACCCCGGCCTCCCATACCGTGAGTCCGCGCGCTTGCGCTGGCACACCGGTGGCAACTCTGCGCACCCAGCCGCGGCCTTCCCCGCGGCGAGGGAGGTCCACGTGATCCGCGTCACGCCCGTCGTGCTGGCTTCACTCCTCGTGCTCTCGGCCTGCGACGGCGGCGGAGGTGGTGGCGGGGATCGGCGGATCGGGACCAACCCGTGCGGCGAGGGCGCGGCGTGTGGTGCGCTCGCGCTCTCGCTGGACGCGGTCAACGCGAACGGCGCGGACGTCACCGGGGCCCGGGCGCTCGCGCTCGTCCCCGAGCCGCCGCCGTGGCGGTCCAGCGGCGTCGTCTCGGGCCCGCCGGACGAGCTGCGCCTCTACGTGAAGCTGATCGCCGCGGCGCCCGCCGGCGGCGGCGCGCTCGTGCCGATCTTCCAGTCGCCCGAGGAGCGCGGGACGGCTGTGACGCTCACCAGCGGCGCGATGGATCTGGCCGACGCGCTGGGCGTGGATGGCTTCGAGCTCCCGCCGGGCGACTACGCGCGGCTGGAGGTGGACGTGTCGCGGGTGGCGGAGATCTCGGGGTGCGTCTCCGGGGAGTTCCAGTCCACCGCTCCGGTGACCGGCGTGGTCTCGGAGCTCAACCCGGGCTGGGCGAGCTCCGCGCCGGGGCACAGGGACAACACGTACTCGAACGATCCCCTCGCCGCCGGGGTCCACACGTTCTGCACGAAGGCGTCGCTCAGCGAGGTCGCGGTCGGCACCTTCACCGAGGAGACCGTCGCCTCGAACGCGCAGTTCGAGGCGGTGGAGACGCCGGAGCTCACCGAGATCGATCTCGCCCTCGAGAACCGCGAGGACCTGGACGGGGCGGCGCGCCGGGCCGCGACGGTGACCGTCGCCACGCCGGGGAGCTTCTCGGTCGCCGAGGCCACGCCGGTCTCGCTCAAGCTCGCCATGGACCTCAACCGGATGCTCCGGTACTTCGCCAACGTCCGTGAAGAGCTCGGCGCCCCCAACCCGAACATGAAGGGCGGGACCTCGTACTTCTTCACCACCGTGTTCCCGTTCTCGACCGTGCTCGTCGCCGACGAGGGCGCGACGATCGAGGGCTATCGGCTCACCGTCACGGCCTTCTCGGAGCACGGCGCGGGCCTCGTCCCCGGCTGGCTCACCGTGATCCGGGGCGCAGACGGCGCGGTGGTCGGCGGCGTGGTGATGGGCGACGACGACAACGACCTCACGGTGGCGAAGGGGAACCTGGCACCCGCGGTGGACGAGGACGAGGACGGCGTCTGGGTGCTGGAGTACGGCCTCGGGGCGGGCGACGGCGGGCAGCCGTTCACCGGGCGGCTCCAGGGCTTCCAGTTCCTGGGCGTCGGCGCCACCGACACGTGCGACGTGACGGTCGAGGGCGCGCGCTGGCTCGACGGGTTCACCGGGTTCACGGCCAGCTATCGCCGGGAGCTGTGACCGGGGTCGGCCCGGGGCCGGGACTCGTCATGGTCCCGGCCTCCGGGTGACGCGGCTCTCGAGGCGAGATCCACGCGGCCGATCCGGCGCGCGCCGCCCCCCATCAGCCCGGACGGCGCGCGAGGAGGTCCCGGATCTCCGCGAGCAGCTTCTCCTCGCCGGTCACCGGCGGGGGCGGCGGCTCCGCCTCCTTCTTGCGGAGCAGCCGGTTCATGGGGACGACCACGAAGAAGTAGACGCCGATCGCGACGAGCAGGAAGTTCACGACCGCGTTGAGGAACTTCCCGAGCAGCACCGGGCCGACCGTGAGGCTGGAGAAGTCCGGCTGTCCGAACAGCGCGCCGACGATCGGGGTGACCACGTCGGCGACGAGCGAGCCGACGATCGCGCTGAACGCCGCGCCCATGACGACGGCGACCGCGAGATCGACCACGTTGCCGCGGGACAGGAACGACCGGAATCCGCTGAGCATACGCTTTCCTCCGCTTCGGTGAGTGCTGCGTCGAACGCCTCCTTCACGCGAGCGCCGCCGCGAGCGCCGCCACGGCGGCGAGCCGCCCGATCTCCGCCGGGACGGCCCAGCGGCGGCGGTCGAGCAACCCGCCGACCGAGACGAGCGTCCAGAACACCAGGAGCGCGGCCGCGGCGAGCGCGGGGCGCGGCGCCTCGGCCCGGAACCAGAGGGCGAGCGCGGTCGCCACCACCGCGGGGACGAACTGCAGGAGCGCGTACCAGCGGACCGCTGCCGGCAGCGGCGGATCGTGCTTCGGGCGGCCCCGCACCTCGGGATCGGCTTCGTGCGCCGCGCCGCCGGGCACCCACGGCGGCGGCATCACCCAGAGCCGCAGGCGATCGCGCCAGCGCGGGAACGTCGCGCCCTTCCGCCAGAGCTCGCCGAGGTAGGCCACCTGCGCCCAGGCCGGGTTGAAGCTCCGGAACGGCTTCACGGTGCCGTAGACGGGGGCCTCCCGCTCCGCCTCGAAGGTCCCGAAGAGCCGGTCCCAGACGATGAGCGCGGCCCCGTAGTTCCGGTCGAGGTACTGCGCGTTCACCGCGTGGTGCACGCGGTGGTGCGAGGGCGTGTTGAGGACCCACTCCAGCGGGCCGAGCCTTCCGACGAGCTCGGTGTGGATCCAGAACTGGTACAGCGTCGAGAGCGCCACCATCGTCGCGTAGACGATCGGGGGGACCCCGAGGAGCGCCATCGGCAGGTAGAAGGGCAGCGTGGTGAAGCTCGTGCCGATCGCCTGCCGGAGCGCGACGGCGAGGTTGAAGTCCTCGCTCTGGTGGTGGACGACGTGCGCCGCCCAGAGCACGTTCACCCTGTGGCTGGCGCGGTGCCACCAGTAGTAGAGGAAGTCCACCGCGACGAACGACAGGATCCAGGGCGCCGGCGTGGCGGCGTCGAGGGTGAAGAGGCGCCAGCGGTCGTGCACCCAGGCGTACCCGCCGAGGAGCGCGGCGCCGGCGAAGACGAGGACGAGCTGCTGGGCCATGCCGCAGCCGAGATCGCCGATGGCGTCCGCGAGCCGGTAGACGCGCCGGCGGCGGGCGCGCGCCACGAGGAGCTCCAGCCCGATGAACAGGAAGAAGAAGGGGATCGAGAGGGCGATGAGGCGATCGCCGTCCATGGCGGCGCAGGGACCCATAAGCCGGGCCGTCGAGCCGCGCCGCGGCCCCCGCTGCGGGCCCCGCCGCGGCCCATTGCGTGCCTCGGCGGCGGGGAGCCTCGGCGCCCCGGAGTGGGG
>JAEYOU010000559.1 GCA_023411405.1 Pseudomonadota bacterium
GGGCGCGAGCGACGGCGCGGACGCGAGCGAGTCGGTGCCGACCGCGAGCGGCACGCCGGCCTCGAGGAGCGCGGGGAGCGGCGGGCGGAGGCCGGTGATGTGCCGGTTCGAGCGCGGGCAGAGGACGACCGTCGCGCCGGACGCGGCGAGGAGCGCCAGGTCCTCTGCGTCCAGATCGACGCAGTGGACCGCGAGGTGGTGAACGCCCAGCCCGAGGTCCTGGGCCGCCGCGGCGATCGGCGAGGGCGCGTGGACGCGGAGCGCGTCGAGGTCCGCTGGGGCTCGCCCTTCGACAGGCTCAGGGCGAGCGGACGATCGAACGCGGTACGCGTCCGTCGCGAGGACCCGCTCGAGCATGGACCGGAACGGCCCCGCTCCGTCCCGGCAGAACTCCCGCTCGGCGGGGTCCTCCGCGAGGTGGATCGAGCCCGGGCCGGCCCCGAGCAGCGCGCGCAGCCCTTCACGGTGGGTGGAGTAGACCGCGTGCGGGCTCTCGAGCACCCGGAGCCCGCGGGGCGCGGGGCGGACGCCGCGCTCGGCCCGCGCCGCCTCCCGGTACGACTCGAACCGCTCCCGGGTGAACCCGAGCACCTCGTGAAAGACGGTCCCGCAGAGCCCGGCGCGCGCGAGCGGCTCGAGCACCGCGAGCGTGTTCGAGACGTCGCCCACCGCGGCCACCCCCGCCGCGCGGAGCGCCGCGGCGGCGGCCTCCATCGCGGCCGGTGCGTCCTCGGCGCGGGCCTCGGCCCGCGCGGCGATGACCCGACCGATCCAGGCGGCGAGCCCGTCGCCGCCCGGGACCTTGCCGGCGAGGTGCGAGAGCTCGAGGTGGAGGTGGGCGTTCACGAGCGCGGGGAGCAGGACGGCGTCGAGCGGCTCGGCGGGGCCGTGGCGCCGCTCGACCGACGCGCGCGGCCCGACCGCGATCACCCGGCCCTCGTCCAGGGCGACGGCGCCGTCGGCGATCGGCGGCGCCGCGACGCCCGGCGCGTCCCCGAGCCCGGGCAGCACCCAGGGTGCGCTGACGACCTTCAGGCTCACCCCGCCCGCGCCTCGACGAGCTGGTACTTCATGTTCCGCCGCGCGGCGCGGAAGCCGGCGTCGCGGATGTGCCGCTCGACCTCCTCGGAGTCCATCTTGAAGGTCGTCCCCGCGGCCGAGACGACGTTCTCCTCGATCATCACCTGCCCGAAGTCGTTGCACCCCATGTGAAGGGCGGCCTGCGCGACGCCGCCGCCCATCGTCACCCAGGACGCCTGCAGGTTCGGGACGTTGTCGAGGACGAGGCGCGAGAGGGCGTTGGTCCGGAGGTACGCGTGCGCGCTCCCGTCGCCCGGGGCGAGCCGGGTGTTCGCCGACTGGAACGGCCAGCAGATGAACGCCGTGAAGCCGCGGGTCTCGTCCTGCAGCTCGCGCAGGCGCATGAGGTGCGTGACGCGGTGCCGCGCCTCCTCGCCCACGCCGAACATCATCGTCGCCGTCGACCGGAGGCCCTTCCGGTGCGCGGCCTTCATCACCATGAGCCACTCGTCGGTGGAGCACTTGAGCGGCGCGATCCGCCGCCGGACCTCGTCGTCGAGGATCTCGGCGCCGCCGCCTGGGATCGAGTCCATGCCCGCGGCGACGAGGCGCGCGATGGTGTCGTCGAGCGGGAGCTGGCTCGTCCGGGCGATGTGCCAGATCTCCTCCGGCGAGAGGGCGTGGAGGCTGATCGCCGGCCACGTCGCCTTCACCCAGCGGAAGAGGTCCTCGTACCACTCGATCCCGAGGTCGGGGTGGAGGCCGCCCTGGAGCAGGATCTCGATCCCGCCCAGCGCGACGGTCTCGTCGATCTTCTGCGTCAGCTCCTCGCGCGAGAGGACGTACGCCTCCTTGTGGCCGCGCGGCCGGTAGAACGCGCAGAAGTGGCACGCGGTGGTGCACACGTTGGTGTAGTTCACGTTGCGCGAGACGATGTACGTGACGAGGTCGCCGGGGTGGAGCGCCCGCCGGCGGGCGTCCGCGGCCAGCCCGAGGTCGAGCAGCGGCGCCTCCTCGTCGAGCCGCTCCGCCTCGTCGGCGGTGAGCCGCTCTCCGGCCGCGCCCTTCGCGAGCGCGGTGTCCACCGAGACCGTCCGCCTCGTCCGGGGCTTCCGGACCACGTCGTCCACGAACCGGAGCTTCATCTCCGGCAGGAACCCCTTCTTCGCGGCGCGGTCGAGGAACGCCTCGAGGCCCTCCAGCTCGTACGGCCCGAGGCCGTAGCGGATCCGCTGCGTGAGGTACCGCCGGTACCGCTCCGGGTCGCCGCCCTTCTGCGCGGCGAACCGCTGGGCGAGCTCGGTGCGGACGCCGAGGCCGTGCTGCGCGGCGCGCGTCAGCTCCTGCACGTCCTCCGGCGAGACCGCGCCGGGCCGCGCCGCCCAGAGGGCGAAGATCATCGGCAGGCCGGAGAGGTGGTTCCACTCGCGCCCGAGGTCGAGCACGTGGTTCGCGCGCACGTCGAAGCCGCGGTCGCCGATGACCAGGGCCCCGCGCGTGCCGCGCGCCTGGGCGAGGCCGTCGGCCGCCGGCATGGGCGTGAACCGCGGGTGGACGCCCATCGCGTCGAGGACGAGCTTCGTGAGGACGTGCGAGGTGCGCGAGGCGGTGTCGAGGAAGACCTCGTCCCAGATCGCCGGCGACTGCTCGCCGGCGAGGAGCACGGTCTGCACCGGGCCGTCGGCCCCGATGGCCATGCCCGGCACGATCTCGTACTCGCCCTTCGTGAGCGCGGACACCGAGACGAGCGCGAGGTCCACCTCGCCCGCCTCGAGCATCGCCGCGCAGCGCGAGGGCTCGGCCGGGACGAGCTCGATCCGGTCGGAGTCCCGGAGCCCCTCCGTGAGGGGCCAGGCGTTGAGGAAGGAGACGGCGGCGGCCTTGAGCTTGGGCATTTCGTTCACTCTCCGCTCGAGCTCGCCCTTCGACAGGCTCAGGGCGAGCGAGTTCTCACGCGGCCTCCGCCGTGCCATGCACCTTCAGCACCCGGTACAGGCTGTCCCGCTCCGCCGGCACCCGCCCCGCGGCGCGGATGAGGCCGTGCAGCGTCTTCTCGGAGAGCGCCTGCGGCACGGTCGCGCCGGCCATGTGGTAGATGCGCTCCTCGAGCACGGTGCCGTCGAGATCGTCCACGCCGAACGCGAGCGCCGCCTGCGCGAGCCGCTCGCCGAGCGAGACCCAGTACGCCTTCACGTGGTCGAAGTTGTCGAGGTAGAGCCGCGCCACCGCGAGCGTCCGGAGCGCGTCGTACCCGGTCGGCTTGGGGAACGCCTTGCCGATCATGTTGTGCTCGGGGTGGAAGGCGAGCGGGATGAACACCTGGAACCCGCCCGTCTCGTCCTGGAGCTCGCGCAGCCGCCGCAGGTGATCGACCCGCTCGTCGAGCCGCTCGATGTGGCCGTAGAGCATGGTGGCGTTGGTCTTGATGCCGAGCCGGTGCGCGGTCCGGTGGACCTCGAGCCACTGCGCGGCGGTCGCCTTGTCGTCGCAGATCTTCCGGCGGACGCGCGGCGCGAAGATCTCCGCCCCGCCGCCCGGGAGCGTGTCGAGCCCGGCCTCGCGCAGCCGGCGGAGGACCTGCTCGTACGTCATGCCGAACTTCTCGGCGAAGAAGTGGATCTCGATCGCCGTGAACGCCTTGATGGCGAGCGCCGGCCACTCCGCGCGCAGCCGGGCGAGGAGCGCGGTGTAGTACTCGAACGGCAGGTCGGGGTGCAGGCCGGAGACGATGTGGACCTCGGTGATCCCGAGCGGCCGGCGCGCGAGGACCCTCGCGACCGCCTCGTCGAGCGACATCGTGTAGCCGTCGGAGGCCCGCTGGTCGTCCTTGCGTGCGAACGAGCAGAACTTGCAGGAGGCGACGCAGACGTTGGTCGGGTTGAGGTGGACGTTGCGGTTGTAGAAGGCGAGGTCGCCGTGGCGGGCCTCGCGGACGTGGTTCGCGAGCGCGCCCAGGGCGGCGAGGTCGGCGGCCTGGAAGAGGCGCAGGCCGTCCTCGTCCGAGAGGCGCGTGCCCGCGAGGACCTTGTCGCGGAGATCGCCGAGGCCGTCGCGCTCCAGGGCGCGGTGTGCGAGGGTCGAGAGCATGCGCGTGCCTTCCTACTCCGAGGGCTCCGGCGCCCGCGGAGACATTCCGTCCCACCGCTTCATGAGCTCGTTCGGGAGCCCGAGCTTGTCGAGCACCCGCGCCACCACGGTGTCCACGAGCGCGTCGATGGTCTTCGGCCCCGAGTAGAACGACGGCGAGGCGGGGAGCACGATCGCGCCCGCCTCCACCGCCTGCACCACCGCCCGCGCGTGCACGAGCGAGATCGGCGTCTCGCGCAGGACGAGGACGAGGCGCCGCCGCTCCTTGAGCATCACGTCCGCGGCGCGCCCGACGAGGTCCACCGACATGCCGTAGGCGATGCGCGAGAGCGCCCCCGCCGAGCAGGGCACGATCACCATCGCGTCGTAGAGCGCGGAGCCCGAGGCGAACGGGGCGGTGAAGTCCTGGTTCTTCCAGACGCGGAACGGGTAGTGCGGCTCGGCGCCGAGCTCCTGCTTCCAGACCTGCTTGCCCGTGGGCGTGAAGACCAGGTCGACCTCGACCCCGTGCGCCGCGCCGTGCGCGGCGAGGAAGTCGAGCAGCCGCCTCGCGTACGGCGCCCCGGTCGCCCCGGAGATGCCGACGACGAGCTTCATGCGCGCACCGCCGTCACGAGCCCGCAGACGCCGGGGAACAGCGTCTCCCCGCGCACGTCGCGGAAGCCGGCGCGCCGGGCGGCGGCCTCGAACGCGGGGCGGGTGACGAACCGCTCCATCGACTCGACGAGGTACCGGTACGCCGACGGATCCGGCGAGAGCAGCCGCCCGAGCACCGGCAGCACCGCGCGGTTGTACGCGTTGTGCACGAACCGTGAGCCCCGACCCTCGGCCCGGAACAGCTCGAGCACGCCGAGGCGGCCGCCGGGGCGGAGCACGCGGGCGATCTCCGCCAGCCCCTGCTCGTAGGCCTCGAGGTTGCGCATCCCGAAGGTCACCGTCACGAGATCGAAGGCGCCGGCCGAGAACGGCAGGGCGAGCGCGTCGGCCTGCGCCGCGGGGAGGCCGGTCTTCTCCTGCCCGAGCTGGAGCATCCGGAGCGAGAAGTCCGCGCCCACGATCCGCAGCCCGGGGACGCGGCGCATCGCCATCGCCGCGACGTCCATCGTCCCGGCGCAGAGGTCGAGCAGGACCTCGCCGGAGAGCGGCGAGAGCTCGGCGAGCAGGCGCTTGCGCCACGCCTGATCCACCCGGAGCGTCATCACGCGGTTCAGGAGGTCGTACGACGGGGCGACGCGATCGAACATCGCCCGCACCGCCGCGCCCCGCGACGGCTCACCGGGGAGCGGGACCGCGCTCGACGGGACCGGGGCCTCGGGCGCCCGCCGCTGCACCGTGCTCATGCTGCCCCCTTCCGCGGCGTCCAGGCCGCCGCCGCCGGCTCCGGGATGCGCGGC
>JAEYOU010000353.1 GCA_023411405.1 Pseudomonadota bacterium
CGCGCGCGCGATGCCGACGCGCTGCCGCTCGCCGACGGAGAGCTCGCCGGGGCGATGCGCGCGGCGGGCGGCGATCCCGAGCCGCTCGAGCGTCGCGAGGGCGCGCGCGCGCGCGTCCTTGCGCGGGGCGCCGGCGAGATACGCGGGGAGGACCACGTTCTCGAGGCAGGTGAGGTACGGGACCAGGTTGAAGGTCTGGAACACGTACCCGACCTCCTTGAGCCGCAGCTCGGTCCGCGCCTGGACGCCCAGGTCGTAGACGTCGGTCGCGCCGAGGAAGACCTGCCCGGCGGTGGGGGCGGACATGCCGCCGATCGCGTGGAGCAGCGTGGACTTGCCGCTGCCGCTCGGACCGATCACGGCCACGAGCTCGCCGGGCCGGATCTGGAGGGTCACCTCGCGCAGCGCGTGGACCTCCTCGCCGCCGCCGGGGGCCGGGTAGGTCTTGGAGACGTTCTCGATCCGGATCATGTCAGCTCTCCCGAAGGACGACGGTGGGATCCCGCGTGGCCGCCCAGCTCGACGGGATCAGGGCCGCGGCGGCGCAGACGCCGGCCGCGAGCAGGAGGTGCGGCACGAGCATGTCGAGGGGCAGCTCGAGCGTCCCGCCGAGCAGGCGGGCGGCGACCTGCTGGGCCAGCGGCGCGGCGGCGAGCCAGCCGCCGATCGCCCCGAGCGCGCCGACGAGCGCCGCCTCCACGACCCACAGGCCGGTGAGGAGCGCGGGCGACGCGCCGATCGCGACGAGGAGCCCCAGCTCGCGCGCCCGCCGCCGCACGCGCGAGGCGGTGAGGATCCCGACGACCGCGGCGATGATGCCGAAGCCGGACACGTTCACGACCGTCGCGTAGCGCCGCATGGTGTCGAGGCTGCCCTGCTGCGCCTGCACCATCCCGGCGACGGTGATGCTCTTCGCGCCGGGCAGCGCCTTCTCCACCTCGCGCCCCAGCGTCGCGACGTCGATCCGGCACCAGCACCCCCCGAGGCGGAGCGCGGTGAGCTGGCCGGGCCGGCCGAGCGCCCGCTGCGCGGCGGCGACCGGCATGAAGATGCCGGTGTCCAGGCCGTCGGGCGGCGCCGGCGTGACGTCGAGCACGCGGAACGACACGCCGCCGAGCTCGAACGACGACCCGGGCTGGAGCCCCGTCCGCCGCGAGAGCTCCGCGCCGATCACGGCCGGTTCGACGTCGGGCAGCTTCGGCCACTGGTAGTCCTGGCCCACGACGAGCGCGGGCGCGCCGGCGATCGTGGCGTTCCCGTACAGGCGCGCCTCGATCGCCTGGATGTGCTCGCCGGCGGGCGACGCCCGGAGCGTGGCGGGTGCATCGGCCGGCAGCGCCTCCGGCCCGTAGCGGTGCGCGTAGAAGGCGCCGACGTCGGCCGCGGCGGGGAGGACCAGCATGTTGCGCCCGAGGCGGTGCGCGAGGTCATGGACCGACTTCTCGGCCGAGCTCGAGACCGCGCGCTGCGCGATGAGCGCCGCGACGACGAGCGCCACGACGACGGCCGCCAGGACCAGCTCCCAGAGCCGGCTGCGCATGCCCTTCAGGAAGAGAAGCCACACGGCGGCCTCCAGGAAGATGGACCTGCCCGAAGACCGCCTGGCTCCGGGCACCTCGAGGGCGCGGGAGCACGGGGCGTGCCAGCGGCGATCGGCGGGATTGCATGCGTTTCCGTGGGCGTACACGGGACGGCGCGGGTCACGATGTGACGGCCTCGGTCACAGCAGGCGCGCCGCCCGGATCGCGCAGCCCGCAGGCTTTTCGCGCCGCCCGTGCCGCCCCGGCCCCGCCGCGCAACCGGTGCACGGACGGTACGTCTCCGGTGGCGCGAGGCGCCGGAGAATCGAGCGGCCCTCGGCGGCACGCATGCTGCACTCCCGCGTGCCCGCGGGGGTGCAGCCGCGCCTCCTCCAGGAGACACCGATCATGGACGCACCGTACAGGCCCCAGGACCCACCGGCGCCGGGCGCGTCCTCGACCGCGGCGAGACGGGGCGAGGGCCCGCTCGTGAGCGCGCTCGTGGGCGGCGCGATCCTGCTCGGCATGGTCCTCCAGACGTGGATCCCTCCCGGCCCCATGACGCTGGTCGCCGGCGCCGCGCTCGCCGGCACCCTGGTCCTCGTCCTCGCGTTCGTCGTGCGCGGCCGGCTCCGTCAGACGCTCGCCGGCTTCCGGTTCGTCGCCACGCTGCTGTTCGCGCTCGCGGCGCTGGCGATCCTCGGCACGCTCGTCATCCAGGGGAAGCCGCCGCTGTACTACGCCGAGCGCCATCCGCTCCTGGCGCCGGTGATCGTCGGGCTCGAGCTCGACGACCTGTTCCACGGCCTCCCCTTCGCGCTGCTCATGGCGCTCTTCGGCGTCGCGGTGATCGTCTCCGCGGTCCTGCGCTGGCCGCCGCGGCGCGGGGCCGCCGGGTTCTTGCTCTGCCACCTCGGCCTGCTCCTCTCCCTCGGCGGCGCGGCCGCGTCGTCCGCGCTGGCGATGCGCGGCCGCATCGATCTGCACGCAGGCGGGGACCACGCCGCCCAGGTCGCCCTCACCAAGGGCGGGCAGCCCACCGGCGAGGTGGCGTCGCTCGGGTTCGTCCTGGCGCTCGACCGCTTCGAGGCGCAGGCGTACGAGACCGAGTTCCGCGTCGGCTACTACGAGCGGACGCCGGCCCAGGACGGCCGCGGCGCCCGGGACGCGTGGAAGCTCGTGGCGAGCTTCGACCCGGATCTCGCGAGCCACCGCCTCCCCGGCGGCGACTCGTTCCGACTCCAGGCGATCTACCCCGACGCCGCGAGGCCCGTCGCCGCCTCGCCGGCGGACCTCGGGGCCTCCGGCTGGCGCGACCCGGCCGTGGCGATCGAGGCGGTCGTGCAGGGCGCTCCGCGCAAGCAGCTCCTGTCGGCGGCGAAGCCCGGCGCGCTCTTCCTCACGGACGCGCGCGCGCTCACGTTCGAGCGCCGCCGGGAGGAGAAGAAGGCGTACGTCTCGTGGGTGACCGCGCGCCACGGCGCGGACGAGGTGAAGCGCGTCATCAAGGTGAACGAGCCGATGCGCCTCGCGGGCTGGACGCTGTACCAGGTGAACTACGACCCCGCCGACCCGACGTACTCCGGGCTGGAGGCCGTCTTCGACCCCGGCGTGTCCTGGGTGTTCGCGGGGTTCGCGCTCATCTGCCTCGGCGTGTTCTGGATGTTCTACGTCGATCCCCGCGTGAAGGCCCGCGCGGCGTCACCCTCCCCCGCGGCCCGCGGCTGACCGAGGACGCCATGCTCCAGTACGTCGTCGCCGAGCACCCCTTCTTCGCGCTCACCGGCGCGCTGTACGCGCTCGCCGCCGCCTCGTACGCCGCGGCGTGGCGCTCCACCCGGCAGCTCGTCGCGCGCGCCGCCACCGGGCTCCTGTGCGCGGCGCTGCTGCTCAACGTCGCCGTGATGCTCCTCCGCTGGCACGAGGCCGGCCGCGCGCCGCTCAAGTCGCTCTTCGAGTCGCTCGTCTTCTTCGCGCTCTGCATCGGGCTCGTGTACCTGCTCTTCGAGCGCATCTACCGGACCCGGGTCTTCGGCGTGCCCGCCGCGCTGCTCGCGCTCGGGTGCCTCGCGTACGCGCTCGTCCGGTGGGACGCGGAGATCGTGAAGCTCCCGCCCGCGCTCCAGTCGCCCTGGTTCGTGCCCCACGTGATGGTCTACTTCGTCGGCTACGCCGCCGTCGCCCTCGCCGCCGCGCTCGCGGTGATCCAGCTCCTCGCCCCGCGCGTGCCCGCGATCCGGCGGATCCTCTCTGCGAGGGCCGGCTCGATCATGTCCGGCGCGCCGCTCGACGTGGAGAAGATGTCGTACGAGCTCGTCCGCTTCGGGTTCCTGCTCCTCACCCTCGGGCTCCTCGTCGGCTCCGTCTGGGCGAAGAGCGCCTGGGGCGACTTCTGGGTCTGGGATCCGAAGGAGAACTGGTCGCTCGTCACCTGGCTCGTCTACGGCGGCTACCTCCACCTGCGCCGCGTGCGCGGCTGGCGCGGCGACCGCGCCGCCTGGCTCCTCATCGCCGGCTTCGCCGTGGTCATGTTCACGTACCTGGGCATGAACTTGCTCCCGACCGCGGCGGAGAGCGCGCACGTGTACACGAACTGAGCGAGCTGAGCACGCGACCGCTCGTGCGGCGAGAATCGCTCGGGCTTCGCCCTCGCCCCGTCGGCGGGCAGAGCCCGCCTCCTCCGCTGGCTCAGCACGAGCGGACTTGAAGATCCCGCTCGCCCTGAGCCTGTCGAATGGCGAGCGGGTACCGTCTCGGCGTCAGTACTCCCGCACCTGCTGGTTGGACCCGGTGTGGCAGTCCCACTGGACCAGGGTGCCGCCGTCGGCGGTGCTGGCCCCCGAGACGTCCACGCAGCGGTTGCTCAGGCGCGAGCGCAGCCGGAAGTACCCGCCGCCCATGTCCTCCCGGGTCCACTGCTGGCCGGCGCTGCCGTTGCACGTGTACTGCTGGATGGCGGCGCCGTTGGCCGTCGAGGCGTTCGCCACGTCCAGGCACTTCCCGCTGTGCTGCGCCACCAGGGTGATGGTGCCGCCGCTCACCCGCTGCTGCCACCGCTGGTTCGCGTTGGTGTGACAGCTCCACTGCAGCACCCGGGCGCCGTCGGCGGTGGAGACGCCCGAGACGTCGGCGCACTTGCCGCTGTGGCGGAACTGGAGCCGGCTCGTCGTGCCGGTCCCGCCGCCGGAGGTGCCGATCGGCCGGAAGGTGGCGTCGCCGTTCTGCGCCGAGGTGGGCCGGATCAGGTTCGCGTAGAAGTTCTGATGGGCGATGTAGTAGCCGGCGAGGTTGTACGCCTCGTAGGATGCCCAGGCGGCGTCCGCCAATCCGGGGCGCCGGTAGAACGTCGCGTCCGCGGCGAACTGCGCGGAGCCGTCGTTCCGGACGAGGGACAGCTCGTAGTTGTAGTGGCGCAGGAAGTAGCCCGGGAAGTTCACGGACTCGAACGACACGCCGCTCGCGTTGGCCAGGCCCGGCCGCGCCACCCACTCGTCGTCGTCGGCGTTCGCGAAGGCATACTGCAGCGTGCCGCGGTAGTTGTTGTGGCCGAGGAAGTGGCCGGGGAAGTTGTAGGACTCCAGATCGCCGTTCCCCGCGTAGCGGCCGTTGTAGACCACCGGGATCAGCTGGTCGCCGTTGACGATCAGGCGGTCGGCCGAGACGGAGCGGCTGTAGGGGTTGCCGTTGGACAGCACCTCGGTGTGGTACACGTAGCGCCACCAGCCGTCGAAGAACTCGACGCCCGCGTGGTTGGTGCCGGTCCCGGTGCGCGGGCCGACGATGCCGCGGTGGGTCCACGGACCGTGGATGCTCGCGCTCGTCGCGTAGCGGATGTTGCCCGGCCACCCGTCCGCGGCGTAGATGAGGAAGTACACGCCGTTGGCCTTGAACACGTACGGCGCCTCCAGGTAGCCCTGCAGGCCGGGGACGTCCCGGACCGCGCCCGCCAGCGCCGTCAGGCTGCTGGAGAGCTGCACGTACCGGCACGTGTTGTCGCCGCCGTAGAACAGGTAGGACGTGCCGTCGTCGTCGGTGAAGACGTGGGGATCGATGGTGCGCCGGGCCGCGCCGGGCGTGCCGGCGTCGAGGAGCGGCCGGCCGTTCACGTCGGCGTACGGGCCGAAGATGCTGTTGCTCGTGAGCACGCCGATCTGGTTGCTGCCGCTGGCGAAGAAGTAGAACGTCCCGTTCCGGTGGACGATGTCCGACGCCCACGCGGCGTTGTCGGGGAGCCAGGACACGCTGCTCGGGCGCAGGATCACGCCGGAGTCGCGCCAGGTGTTCATGTCCGTGGACGAGAGGATGTGCCACCCGTACATGTCGAACCCGGTGGCGTTCGGCTGATCCTCGCCCACGACGATGTAGAACGTGTTGCCGACGACGAGCGGCGACGGGTCCGCGGTGCGGACGTTCGTGACCAGCGGATTCGTCGCCGCCGCGGCCACGCTCGCGGACGCCGCGACCGCTACGACTGCGCAGAGCTTCGTGAAGCGCCTCATGGAGTCCTCCTCCGGTCTGCCAGGGTGGGCCTCATCCTCGTCCCGCGCCGCCGTTCACCAGGCGTACAGGCTCGCCCAGGGGTACGTGCCGGCGGTGATCGAGAAGTACGTGTAGCCGTCGCCGTGCTTCGGGAGCGGGAACGGCCCGGCGCCGCAGGCGCCGGTCGGCGAGCCGCCGTTCACCGCCACGGTTCGGCCGTCGAAGTTCGAGCAGCCCCAGCCGTTCACGGTCGCGGCGGTGCGGACGCACACCGCGCCGGTGGTGTTGAAGTTGCCCGACTGGCCAGTGAACGTGACGGGGTTCGCGCACGGGGTCGTGCCGGCGCTGGCCGTGAAGGTCGCCGTCACGGCGCGCGCCCCCGTCATGGTCGTGGTGCACGCCCCGGTCCCGACGCACGCGTTGCTCCAGCCCGTGAAGCTCGCGCCCGCGGCCGCCGTCGCCGTTAGGGTGACGGTGGTGCCGCTGGGATAGCTGGCGCTGCACGTCGCGCCACACGAGACGCCGGACGGGGTCGAGGTGACGGTCCCGCCGCCGGTCCCGGCCTTCGTGACGGTCAGCGCGTAGGTGGTCGTACCGGCAGAGGTCGTGGCGGTGACGGTCGGCGACGCCGCCGAGACGTTCCCGGCCGCGTCGCGCGCCCGGACGACGTACGTGTAGCTCGTCGAGGCGGCGAGGCCGGAGAGGGTGAGCGAGGTGGCGCTCGACGTCGCGACCTGGGTGTCGCCCCCGCTCCCGCGCAGGAAGACGAGGTAGCCCGTCACGCCCACGTTGTCCGTGGACGCGGGCCAGCTCAGGGTGATGCTCGACGAGGTCACGCCGGATGCCACAGGGGCGCCGGGCGCCGACGGAGGCGTCGTGTCGGTGGCGCTCGGGCGGGTCAGCGTCGGCCAGCCGCTCGCGTCCCAGTACAGATCGCCGATCCGCAGCTTGGGCGTGCCGTTCGCGTACGCGTCGTAGTAGTGGCGGATGAGCACCCAGCCGCTGCCCACCTGGACCACGGACTGTCCGCCCGGCCCAACGTAGCGGCCGCTCGTGGCCTCGAGGATGGTGCCACCGCCGTTCCGCAGGTCCACGCCGTTCCGGTCGAGGTACGGGCCGGTGATGCTGGTCGCGCGGCCGTAGGCGATCCGGTACGTGCTGTTCACGCCCTGGCAGCAGCGATCGAACGAGACGAACAGGTAGTAGAAGCCGTTCGCGTACACGATGTTGGGCGCCTCGATGCCGCCGCTCCGCGCTGCGATCCGGGTCAGCGCCCCCGTCGGCTTCATCGTCGCCGGGTCGAGCCGCGTGAGGTGGATGCCGGAGAAGAACGAGCCGAACGAGAGCCACGGCGCGCCGGCGGCGTCGATCGCCAGGTGTGGATCGATGGCGTTGTACGACTGCGCGCCCGCGCGGGAGGAGATGACGAGGCCGTCGTCCCGCCAGTCGCCCGCGATCATCGACGACGCCGAGGTGAGGCCGATGGCGGAGTTGTTCGTGCCGAAGGACGAGAGGGAGTAGTACATCCAGACGCGGCCGTTGAAGGCACGGATGTCCGGCGCCCACACGTCGTTGCTGCCCATGCCCGGCGCGTAGGTCCGCCACCACGGGAGCTCCGAGGCGAACCGGCGGACGCCCTGGTTCCAGTTCCTCCCGTCCGCGGAGTACTTGATGGGAACGCCGGCGCCGGTCGTGGCCACCCACCACAGGTTGCCCTCCCGGAGGATCGTCGGGTCGTGGGCGCCGACGGCCCCGCCGAGCGGCCAGTCGTCGGCCGAGGCACGGCCGGTCACGAGGAACACCGCGACGAGGGCCATCGCGAGGACGCGGGCCAATCCAGGAGATTGCATGTTCGACCTCTTCGCAGCAGGGCTGGGAGAGACAACGCGTGAAGCTCGCCCGCTCGCGCTCCGCACGCCTCTCCGCGATCCGTCGATCCTCACGCGACTCTCCTCGGCGGGCACGGGACCGCCGGTCCGGACAGCGGTCCCGGACGGACCACCACCCGGAGAACACGGGCGTGTGAACGTTCACACGGTGGAGCGGGTCAGGTCTGGCACGTCGCGCGGCGCGCGGTCAAGGACCCGATTCGCCCGCGAGCAAAACGTCTCGTGGACACGATCGTTTTCCGCGGTCCTCGCCTGTACCCGTCCGTGAGCCCACCCTCCGACGTGCTTCGTCGCGCCCGCGAGCGGTTTCAACGGCCTACGGCGCGTCACCGCAAGTACGCCGATCGTACCAATTCGCCGCCCAAAGGTGAGTCGGCGACATTGACTCGCGCCTGCGGTTCTGGGACGGTGCGCACCCGCCGTCACCACTCTGGAGGGAGCGTGGACACGTTCCGCCTCGTCGCCTCGGTGTTCGCTGCCGCCCTCGTCGTCGCCTGCTCGAACGAGCCCGCGCCTCGCGAGCCTGCGCAGGGTGTTCGGATCGAGGGTGAAGTCATCGAGCAGATCGACGGACCTCCGTACAGCTACCTGCGAATCGCGACCGAGAACGGTGAGGTCTGGGCCGCCGTCCCCGTCTCTGCTTCGCCGAGGCCGAAGAAGGTCGCCGTCGTCCACGGCGTCGCCCTGAAGCAGTACCGCGCAGCGACCATCGGCAGGACGTTCGAGACGATGGTCTTCGGCACGCTCGAAACCCGGTGAGCTGGAGACCGAATGAGCTTGCCACCCGCACGGTGAGTGTGCTGAGGTCGCGCCATTCGTCGTGGTAGCCGGCGAGGTGCTGCGTCGCCGGTTGCACTTGGGGGGAGCATGCCGCGCCCCACGTCTGCCCTCGATCCGGCTCCCCGCGCGAGCCGCGGAGGCCGTCATGCGTGATGTCCGCTCCTTCCGGTCCGTCGTCCTCGTCGCCGCGCTCCTGTCCTGCGGGCGAGGCGATCCCACATCGAGTCGCGAGCCCGGTGCGGGGGGCGTCGAGCGGCCCATCCCATCGACCGGCCAGGGCCTCCTGGTCTCTTCGCCCGGCTCGCAGGTGGAAGAGGAGTACGGGTACGACGACGCCGGAGAGCTGAGCTCGATCCGGACCTCAGGGCCTCCGGTAGCGCTGGTCCTGTCCGACTTCGATCCGAAGGAAGGCGGAGCTGGGCGGCTCGTCAGCATCACGGGCGCGGGCTTCAGTCCCGATCCGGCACGGAATGGCATCCGCCTCAACGGCATCTTGGCCCCTGTCGTCGCGAGCTCCGCGACGCGCCTCAGCTTCAAGGTGCCCGCCGAGGCCAGCACGGGAAAGATCACCGTGTCGGTCGGGACCGTGACCGCGACGAGCGCGGCCGACTTCGTCGTCCGTCCGCCCGTGATTCTGTCCGACTTCACGCCGAAGGTGGGCAAGGCGGGAACAGTCCTCACGATCACGGGCAACAACTTCGATCCGGTACCGGGTCGCAACATCGTGTCGGTCGGAGGGGGGACCGTGACGGTCACGACCGCTTCGCCCACCTTTTTGGTGGTCACCCTCGGCTCGGGAGCGGCGTCAGGGAAGGTCACGGTGTCCACACCGGATTCGAGCTCCACGAGCAGCGCGGATTTCCTACTCCTGCCCGGAGCGCTCCTCGAGGAGAACGTGGCCCACGCGAGCAGAACCGAGCTTGGCGCGCCGGCCGCTGTCTCGATCCCCACTGCCGGGAAGACCGGCGTCCTGCTCTTCGAGGGATTCGAGGGCCGGTACGGCTCCGTGCACCTGAGCGGCGTGACGTACGCGGGGACCACGCGGATCACGGTCTTCGAGCCCCTGGGGACGTCGATCTTCACGGACACCATCGGTGCCGGTCAGGAGAGGAAGTATGCGATTCCGGCGCTCCCGCGAACCGGCACCTACCTCCTCGTCGTCCAACCGGCCGGGACCAGCTCTGGAACTGCCACCGTTCGCGTGTTCGAGGACGCGGTCGTCGCGCTGGACCCTCGCGGCGGGCCGGCAACCATGTCGCTGGCGCGCGGGCAGAACGGGCGGTTCGTGTTCGCCGGCAGGCCGGGGGACAACCTTGACCTCGGGATCACCAGTCTCGACGTCGACCCCAGCGGCGCCGTGGTGGCATTCGCCGCTCTCCAGCCAGGCGACCGGTCCCTCGGTTCCTTTGGCGCCGCATCCGCGCCTCGACGCTGGCAATTGCCTGCCATCGAGATGCCTGGGGCGCACGCCGTGACCGTGAGACCTCCCGCGTCCGCGGGGGCCTCTGTCACGGTCCTCCTTTCCGCTCAGGTCACTGGAAAGTTCCCCGCCGGAGCCCTGTTGCGCTTCCAGACCGAACGAGCAGGGCAGACCGGGCTCTACCACTTCGATGCCACGGCAGGCGAGAGCTACACGGTCACCGCGGTCGTACCGACCGCATCGACGACCAACGTGCAGGTCAACCTGTACGGGCCGGGCGGCCGCAGCGTTGGCGGGCAAACCGTGTCGCGCGGGGGAAGTCTCAAGATCGATGCTGGGGCGCTCGCGGAATCGGGCACGTACACGGTCGCGGTGGTGCCGGTCGGGTTGACCACGGCGATCGTCGATCTCGCCCTGCTTGCGCACGATGCAGAGGTCCTCGTCGTGGATGGGCCGACCCTGGCTCGGACCCTCGCCCCAGGGCAGAACGGACGGTACACCTTCGCTGCCAATGCCGGGGACTACGTCTCCGTCGCGTGGCCTGCCCTCGCAACGTCACCAGTGGGCGGAAGCGTCGCGCTCGGTGTGCTGAAACCCGACGGCTCGAGTCTCCTCCAGAGGCCGGCCGACGCGCCGACGAGTTGGCTCTTGCCGGTCATCCCGGCCACGGGCCCGTATACGCTCACGGTGAGCCCTTCCGGTGTGTTGGGCGCGAGCGTCTCGGCGCTGCTCTCGAGGCCCCTGACGGGTTCAATCGCGGTCGGCGCGGAGAGCACGCGGTTCGAGAGCGCCCGGCCAGGGCAGACAGGTCGATACACCTTCGCCGCCTCGGCGCTGGAGAGTCTCACGCTCTCAGCGGCGGCAAGCACCGGGTTCTCGGGGAGCGTTCCGATCACCGTGTATCGTCCGAGTGGCGGGACGTTGCTACCGAGTGGCAGCGTGGCGCCGATGGGTTTCTCGAAGCTCGATCTGAGCGTGCTTCCTGAGACGGGGGTCTACACCGTCGTGATCGTGCCGCCAGGGGTGGGAACGGGCAGCATCGACCTGAGCCTCATGAACCAGGTCACGGACACGCTCGTCGTGGGCGCGGCGCCCAAGGCAGTCAGGCTTTCTTCCGGGCAGAATGGCCGGTTCAGCTTCACTGCGGCTGCTGGCGATCTGCTGAGCCTCGCCTACTCCTCGATGGCCACCACGCCTCCCGGGGCGTCCGTGAGCCTCGTTTCGTACAGGCCGGATGGGAGCCAGCACGGTAACCGCTCGGCGACGCAATCGGGGTCATGGGCTTTGCCGCAATTGAACGTCTCAGGCACGTACACGATTGCGGTCAGGCCCGCCGGCCCAGTGAGCCTTGTCACGAACCTGCAGCTCACGCGGCGTTAGGCGGCGTTAGGCGGCGAAGGTGAGCCAGTGACACAGTCCGTGGACGAGCCTCGTCAAGAGAGGAAACCCATGATGAACACACCTGCTCGACAGGCTGGGCGACTCGTTCGCTCGAGTTTCTTGCTGATCGTCGGCGCTGCGTTGAGCCTGACACCGCTCGAGGCGCGAGCCGACTGCGCAAGCGGCGCCAGGATGCGGTTCCTCACAGGCACCGGCTGTGCGCACGTCAATGGGATCTCGTGCGATTACGTTGAGTTCTGGTGCACTGGGGAGTTCCTGGGGAGACACTCTGTGTCCCAGCCCGGCTCCTGCTCAAATCCTTGTGATGGCGGGTGTGGTGGGTGGTGCGCCGCAGAGCAGCCGGGTAACTTTGCCTGTCCGCAACAGAAATGCGTCAGCGACATCACGCAGAACGCACGCGGCTGTCATCTGGAGGGCTGCACGATGGTGCCCGACCCACGTCAGCCGCAGTGCACCTGCGTCGCAGAGTGCGAGAGTCCGTCGTGCGCCGGCACACCTCCGACAGCCACCTGCGACCCAGAGGATGTCCCTCCGAACGACTCGGCGGAGACCTGCGATGGCCTGGACAACAACTGCAATGGCTTCATCGACGAGGACTGCGGCCCACCGGAAGAGAAGCGGCCGGCGGGTGGAGGAGGTGGAGTGTGCGGCGGGCTCGTCACGAGCCTCACGCACGGTACGAACGCGGCCGGAGACGATCCCATCCACCTCGCCACGCGCGCCGCGGTCACGGAGCCGTTCACCGATTTCTCGGTGGAGGCGCTGATGCCCCTGGAAGTCACACGGACGTACTCGAGCGCAGACGCGAGCGTACAGGGGAACGCGCGCGGAGGAGTCTTCGGCCGCGGGTGGCATCACGACTGGGAGAGCGAGCTGTCCTGTTCGAACGCAGAGATCTGCACGGTGTCAGGGGGGGCCGCTGGCGCGACGCGATTCAAGCGTGGAGAGGTCGCCGCCGGTGTCGGCGCGTACAGCGGCGAGGCATGGGAGGTGTCGTACGAGTATCCGCCGCAGATCGCCGGCGGCGGTCAGATGCTCGCCAGACGGCCGAACGGCGAGTACATCCTGTATCGGGCGGATGGTCGTGAGCTCCACTTCCGGGCGGACTGCGCCCGGGACTACTGCTCCTCGAGCGACAACTACTGCAAGGACCCGCGGGACGGCGGCAGAGCGCACTTGGTGCGCCTGATCGACGCGAACGGAAACGCGGTGGAGGTCGAGCACGACCGCCCCAACGGTGTGCTGCTGGCCTTGCGGGACTCGCTGGGGCATCGACTGGAGCTTCGCGGGGCCGCAAACGCTTGCGCGGAGGGCTTGGCGCGAGTTCTCACGTTCGACGGAGTTCCGTACGTCTCGTACGAGTACAGGGGCTACCGCCGGGAGCTCGAGACTGTTCGTGTGGCGAGCCCAGACGGGCGTGGGCCTGTCCTGCGGTCCTACGAGTACTGGGACTCGGGCACTCCCGGCGTCGGGTTCCTGGCACGCGTGCGAAACGAGTCGGGCGATCCCATCGTCGAGTTCGGATACGACGCCTCCGGCCGCGCGACGTCGGTGACGGACGCTCTCTCCACGGTCACGGTCTCCTACGACGACGCTCAAACCTCCACTGTGCGCGGGAAGTACGGACGGGGCGACAGAACGATGCAGCCGAGTTCTGCCTCGACTCGTCGCCGGGGCGGCGGAGGAGGGCCTGCCGTCGCGACCTTTGACGATGGCTCGTGGCGCTACTTCGCCTGGGCTCGAAGACAGCTGCGCTGCTCGCAAGACGCGGAGGGAAGAACCCACTACTTCGACCGGGACGCCGTTGGACGCGTGACCCGGCACGCGATGTACGCCGCCGGGGCGTACGAGTGCGCGAACGCCGCTCCTCCAGCGGAGACCCTCGAGCCGCTGCTGGAGGAGTGGTTCCAGTACGGGTTGCGCCGCGAGGTCGCTGAAGGGGTCTTCGTCCCGCTGGACATCGTCACGAGGAGCACCCAGCGTAGCGTGCTGGCGGAGCGAGTCGCCAGCGGTGCGCCTTTCTACGATCGGTTCTCCAGCACCTACTCAGACTACGACCCGCTCCCCAAGGCGGGCGACCCCTCCGGCTACTCCTGCGCTCCTGCCGGCGTACGCCTCCTCGGCGCTCCATGCCGGATCGTGGTGAGCGGGTACACCCTCGACGCGCACGGCGCCGTGATCCCCGAGCAGCACACGACCTTCTTCACCTACGACGGACAGGGTCGATTGACCCGCCGTGTCGGCCCGGTGCTCATGTCCGGCGCCGCTCGACCTGGAGACGTCGACGCGGTCGAGGAGCGTTCGTACTGGCCGGACAGCGGCGGCCCCGAGGACCTGCCGAGGCTGGGCAGGTTGAGGGAGGTTCGGCGGTACACCGGGATCCGGACTCTCGTGACCTCCTACGACTACGACGTCTTCGGTCCGTACCAGATCACGGATCCCAGCGGGCGAATGACGCTCATCCCCAAGGATGCGAGAGGGAGGCCGCTCGCGATCGCGACGCCGGACGGGCGGGTCGTCGGCATTCGCTATTACGACGAGGAGAAGCCCCGCACGCTCGTGATGAACAGCGGGGCTGCCCTGCGGCTCAGCTACGACGAGCGGGGGCGGATCCGGCTGGTCGAGGCGCTCTCGGCGGATCCGGAGGGGTTCACGCCCATCTCGCCGGCCGGTCCGCCGCTCGGCCTCCGCTGGACCGAGTCCTACGAGTACGATCCCGCCGGCAACGCCGTCGTCGCCGAGCGGAAGGACGCCCAGGGCGTCGTGCGGTTCCGGCAGACCCGGGAGTACGACGCGAACCATCGGCTCCGGAAGCAGCTTCACCCGCAGTACCTCGACCAGCTCGCGCGCTGGGACTACGACGGGGTCGGCAGGGTCAGCCGCTTCGTCGACGAGGAGGGACGCCTCACCGAGCTCGTCCCGGACCCCATGGGCCGAACCTCCGTGGTGAGGCGGACCGGGAAGACGCCGACCGGTGCCACGGTGAGCGTCGACGTGGGCGCGTACACGTACGACCCGGACCGCTCGTCGCTCCGGAGCGTCACCGACGGCGAGGGCCGCACGACGTCCTACCGCCGGGACGACTTCGATCGCCTGCTCACGGTGGAGAGCCCGAACGCGCTCGCGGGCGCGGTGAGATACGAGCACGACGTCCGCGGGAACGTCCGGGCCCGGACCTGGGGCTCCACGACCACGACGTACGTCTACGACGGTCTGGACCGTCTCACCCGGCTCGACGCGACGAGCTCGTCGGGTGCGCCGCCCGTGACCTACGAGTTCCGGTACGACGAGGCGCCCGGAGACCAGGGCCGCCTGACCTCGGTCGTCGAGGGGGATCGGACGACGGCTTACGCTTACGACGAGGTGGGGCGGCTCCGCTACGAGACGGCCACCCTGAGCGGCGGAGGCAGTCCCCTGGTCACGGAGTACCGCTACGACGCCGACGGCAACCTCGACACGATCGTGTATCCGACCGGGCTCTCGGTCCGGTACGAGCGCGATCCCGCCACGGGACGGCCCACCGCGGTCCGGGACCTCACCTCCGGCGCGACCTTTGCGTCCGAGGTCTCCTTCCTCCCGCAGGGACCGCTGGGCAGCCTCTCCTTCGGGAGCGGCGCGACGCTCACCCAGACCTTCAACCTTCGGTACGAGCCGGACTCCATCCAGAGCGGCCCGCTCGAGCTCGGTTACACGTTCAGCCCGGCCGGCGACGTGTCGACCATCGCGAAGGGCGGCAACTCCGACGTCTTCACGTACGACTACGCCGACCGGCTCACCAATCGTAGCTCCACGAGCGGCGTCCGCGCCGAGCCGCTCGACTTCGTCTACGCCGGAGGCCGGATGGTGCAGGCGCTGGACCGGGAGACCGGCCGGCCGCGGTACGCCTACGGCTACGACGAGCAGTCGAACCTGAGCGCCGTCTCCCGGTACGACGACGCCGGCACGTCGCTCGCGTCGACCTTCTGCCTCGTTCACGACGCGCTGGGCCGGCTCGTGCTCGCCGGGCAGGCGTCGCCGGCGGCCGGAGGCCCCAACGCGCTCGCCTGCCGGTCCGAGGCAGACGTGGTGCAGGTCGCCGCCCGGTTCCGGTACGACGCCTTCAACCGCCGCGTGGCCCGGCAGGACGCCGGGGGGTGGACGCACTTCGCCTTTGCGGGAGGCACCCTCCTGAGCGAGATCGCCCCCGGCGCGAACGGCTGGACCGCGCTCAGGGACTACGTCTGGCTCGAGGATCGTCCGCTCGCGCAGATCGAGTACTCCGCGACGCCGGGCGGGAGCCCGGGGAACGTCTACTACTTCCACGCGGATCATCTCGGGACGCCGCACGCGCTGAGCAACTCCGCCGGCCAGACCGTCTGGTCAGCCACGGTGCTGCCGTACGGCGAGGTCCTCGAGAGCAGCAACCCCGACCCGCTCACCGGCCGGGCGGTGGTGACGAACCTGCGGCTGCCGGGGCAGTATGACGAGCGGCTGCTCGGCCCGCTCGGGCTCGAGGGGCCGTATTACAACTGGAACAGGTGGTATGTGCCGGGGGTGGGGAGGTATCTGGAGGCGGACCCGATTGCGATGGGGGGTGGGTTCAATGGGGAGTTCGGGGTGGAGTGGTATGCCTATGCGCTGGGAAACCCGCTGCGGTGGACTGACCCCACCGGACGCAACGTCTATCTCTGTTGCAGGGAGATTCAAGTCAACTGGTGGGCGGACTTCGGTGCCGACCTGTTCGGAATGAAGCATTGCTTCATCATGACGGACTCCAAGGAATGCGGCATGGGACCAGCCGATGATGGTCCGCTCCCCGCGTGGCCCGTCGGCATCCCGACCAAAATCAACCCGCACTACGGCCAAGGCGTCCCAAATTCGCCCATGTGCAAGCTCATACCGGATGTTGACGAAAAGTGTATCAACAATGCCTGTACCCAGAGTGGCTCGACAGGCAAGTGGAGCCCCTGGAACAACTGCAACACGTGGGCCAAGAAGACGCTGAACAGTTGCCGCGTTCCTTGGCCGTAACGAGGACCCTCGATATGTGGCGCTGGCTGGTTGCGATAGTGACGTTCTTGGCGGGTTTGTGGTTCGGCAATCTCGCAATGGCGAATTGGTGGGCTGCCGGCGGCCCGCCTACTGCGCATCGCGCGGCGTATGAGGTCAGGGGGAACATCTTCTCCGTCGTCGCGCTCGCGCTGCTCGTTCTGAGTATCGCGCTCGTCGTGTGGAGCGCACGCCACAGGAGGCGCGGAGAACGCCCGGACGTGGAAGCCCGAGGGACCCCTGCCCAAGATGTCCGGCCGACCGACGGAGGCCCGCAGCACGGGCCATGAGCTCGAATGAGGTCCACTAATCCCGCCTTATTCACGCTGGGGCGATGAAACGACATGACGCGCATCACGGATGGCGTGGTACGACGGCGTTGCGAGGCGCTGTCGAACACGCACCGGGAGGCGCGTCATGGGTGAAGACCTTACTCCG
>JAEYOU010000397.1 GCA_023411405.1 Pseudomonadota bacterium
GCCTGGGCGCGCGCGTCCGGCAGGCGGAGGACGACCTCCCGCCGGCGACGCGCCTCATGGGGTGGGAGGAGCTGCGGGCGCTCGACGCCGCGGGGATCGAGGTGGGCGGCCACACCGTCTCGCACGCGGTCCTGCCGCTGCTGCCTCCGCGCGAGGCGCGCCGCGAGATCGAGGCCTGCCGCGACGAGATCCGCGATCGGCTCGGCCGCGCGCCACGCATGTTCGCCTACCCGAACGGCTACCACACCCCGGCGGTGCGGCGGCTCGTGGCGGAGGCCGGGTTCGAGGGCGCGGTCACGACGGAGGATCGCGAGAACGTGCGGGGCGGGGACCCGTACCGGCTCTGCCGCAAGATGCTCTGGGAGAACACCACGCTCGGGCCGACCGCGTACAGTCCGGCGCTCGCGGCCTGCAACCTCGAGGGCGTCTTCCACGCGCTGGGGCTCTCCCGCGCGGTGCGCGGCGAGTACGCGGCGGGCGCTGCGCCGGCGCCGGCGCTCCATCCGGGCGCCGCGCTCGAGGAGGCCTCGTGAGCGGGAGCGCGCGCCCCCCGACTGACCCATGGCCGCGGTCCGGCCCTGGGACCCACCTTGTGGCCATGGACGCCTTGCGGGGATGGGACATCGTCTGCTTCTCCAACGACTGGGACGGGGATCCCCTCTCGAAGACGCACATCATGAAGATCCTGGCGCGCGACAACCGCGTGCTCTGGGTGAACTCGATCGGCAACCGCGCCCCGCG
This sequence comes from Pseudomonadota bacterium, assembly GCA_023411405.1. Lineage (GTDB taxonomy): Bacteria > Myxococcota > Myxococcia > Myxococcales > Anaeromyxobacteraceae > Anaeromyxobacter. Next base: position 742 of record JAEYOU010000397.1, read on the forward strand.
GGCGAGCGTCTCCGACGCCCGCCGCGCCTGGAAGAAGCTCTCCGACGTGGCGCGCGGGCTCACCGAGCCGGTCAAGAACCTGCACGTGCTCGCGCCCCTCTACGTCCCCGCGTACGGCAGCGAGGCCGTACGGCGGGCCAACGGCGAGCTCCTCCGGCTCCAGGTCCGCCGCGCGATGCGCCGGCTCGGGATGCGGCGTCCGATCTCCTGGAGCTTCCTCCCGAGCGCGGCCACCGTGGCAGGGCGGCTCGACGAGGCGCTCGTCGTCTACCACGTGGTGGACGAGTTCTCGGCGTTCAGCGACGCGAGCCAGCACGTGGCGGAGCTCGAGGCGCGCCTGCTCCGGCGGGCGGACCTCGTCGTCGCCTCCTCGGAGAAGCTCCTCGAGGACAAGCGGCGCGTGAACGCCCGCGCCGTGCTCGTCCGGCACGGCGTCGATCACGCGCACTTCGCCCGGGCGCTCGCGCCGGGGCCGCTCCCGGCGCCCCTCCGCGCGCTGCCGCAGCCGGTCATCGGCTTCTTCGGGCTCGTGGCGGACTGGATCGACCTGCCGCTCGTGCGGAGGGTGGCCGACGCGTTCCCGCAGGCCTCCGTGGTCGTGCTGGGCAAGGTGGTCACCTCGCTCGCGCCGCTCGAGGGGGCGCGGAACGTCCACCTCTTCGGCCGGCGGCCGTACGCGGAGCTGCCGGACTGGTGCCGCGGGTTCACGGTGGCCCTGACGCCGTTCCGCCGGAACGCGCTCGCGCTCGCGGCCAACCCGCTCAAGGCCCGGGAGTACGTGGCCGCCGGGCTCCCCAACGTGTGCACCGACCTGCCGGAGCTCCGGCGCATCCCCGGGTGCACGGTCACGACGAGCGACGACGCCTTCGTCGCGGCGGTCGGGGCCGCCCTGGCCGACGGGGGCCCGTCCGCCGCGCGCTCGGCCCTGGTCCGGGGCGAGGGGTGGGAGGCGAAGGTGGACGAGCTGCGGGCGCACGTCGGGGCGGTGCTCGCGCCCGCGCGCGTGCACGGGTGACGGGAGCGACCGGTGGCCGAGGCGATCACCCTGGACGTCCTCGCGGCGCGGCGCGCGGCCTCGCTGGAGCGGGCGACCACGCGCTGGAGCCGGCTGTCCTTCGGCGCCGCGGTCGGGTTCGTGGTGATGCTGTACTCGAACCCGATGTACTGGTGGCCGTGGTTCGAGCAGCTCCGGCTCGCCTTCGTGACCATGGCGATCTGCGCCGCGGCCGTGCTCGCGCACCGGCTCACCTCGGGCAGCCCGATCCGCGTCGGCGGGCCCATGGGCGTCCCGCTGCTCGTGTACCTCTCGCTGTTCCCGGTGTCGCTCCTCTGGACGATCCACGTCCCGTCCACCGAGACCGCGGTGTTCGAGGCGCTCAAGATGGCCGTCGTCTACGTCGCGGTGCAGAACGCGCTCGACCGGCCGGCGCGGCTGCGGGCGTTCCTGCTGCTCGGCGCCCTCGCCTCGCTGGGGCCGGCGCTCGGCGGGATCTGGCACTGGTGGAACGGCGTGGGGCAGGTGGAGGGGTACCGCACCGCCTGGCGCGGGCTCTACGCCGACCCGAACCGGCTCGCGATGAGCCTGGTGGCGATCCTGCCGGCGGCGCTCTACGGCGCGGTCACCGCGAAGCGCCCGGGTCGCCGGCTGCTCTTCGCGGGGGTGGCCGCGGCGCAGGTCGGGGCCATCGTGCTCACCCACTCGCGCTCCGGCGCGGTGGCGATGGCGGTCGCGGTGGCGCTCGCCCTCGGGCGCGGGAAGCGGAAGGTGGCGCAGGCGGCGGTCGGCGCGGCGCTCCTCGTCGGGATGGTGGCGCTCGCGCCGTCGAGCTTCTGGCAGCGGTCCTCGACCATCACGGAGTTCGAGACCGACGCGTCGGTGCAGGGCCGGCGCCACGCGTGGATGGTGCTCGACCGCATCGTCGAGGAGCGGCCGTTCACCGGGGCCGGCGGCGGGGCGTTCCTCGCGAGCTGGGCGCGCTACGCGCCGCTCGAGGCGGGCGGGCACCGGTTCGTGGCGCACAACATCCTGCTCGAGACGATCGGCGAGCTCGGGGTGATCGCCTTCCTCCTGCTGGCGGCGTTCATCGCGGTGCTCCTCGTGAAGCTCTGGCGCGCGGGGAGCGACCCGGTGATCGGCCCGGAGGCGCGGGCGCTGTTCGCGGGCGTCGCGGGGTACCTCGTCTGCGAGATGGCCAACGGCTACGCGCTCTCCTGGTTCCTGTACTACCTGTTCGCGGCGTCGGCGGCGGCGATCCACCTGGCGGCGCTGCGGCGGGCGGCGGCGGAGGCTGCGAGGTGAGGCGGCCGGCGCGGGTGCTGATCCTCCAGAACCGGTTCCGCATCGGGGGTCAGGAGCGCCAGACGGTCCTGAACGTCCGGAGCATGGACCGCGCGCGGTACGAGCCGCTCGTGGCGGTCCTGCACCTCGACGGCGACCACCTCGCGGATCTCGAGGCGGTGGGGGTGCGGCCGGTGGTGTTCGACGTGGGGCGCAGCCTGCTCCGCCCCGGCACCGCCTGGCAGCTCCTGCGCCTCGTCCAGTTCGTCCGGGAGGAGCGGATCGCGGTCATCCACGCGCAGGACATCTACACGAACGTGCTCGGGACGATGGTCGCGCGGGCCACGGGCGTGCCGATGATCGTGACGCGCGTCGACCTCGGGCACCACCTCGGCGGCTACCGGCGGCAGCTCCTCACGTGGGCGTCGCGGATCGCCGCGCGGGTGCTCGTGAACGCGCTCACGATCCGCGACCTCGCCATCCGCGAGGGCGTCGAGGCGGATCGCGTCGCGGTGGTGCGCAACGGCGTGGATCTCGAGGAGCTCGACGCGCGCGCCGCGCGCCCGCCCGACGATCCCGCCCCCGCGCCCGGCGCGTTCGTGTGCGTCGCGAACATGCACCACCCCGTGAAGGGGCAGGGCGACCTGCTCCAGGCGCTCAAGGAGACGCTCCGCACGCACCCGGAGGCGCGCCTCGTGCTCGTCGGCGAGGGCGTGCGGCGGCCGCTGCTGGAGCGGGAGGCCCGGTGGCTCGGCGTCGCCGACAAGGTCCACTTCCTCGGCCACCGCCGGGACGTGCCCGCGATCCTCGCCCGCGCGGTCGGGGGGATCTCCTCGAGCCACGCCGAGGGGATCTCGAACGCCATCCTCGAGGCGATGGCCATGCGCCTGCCCGTGGTCGCGACGGCGGTGGGCGGCACCCCGGAGATCGTGAAGGACGGCGAGACCGGCTTCCTCGTCCCGCCCGGCGCGCCTGCCGCGCTGGCGCGGCGGATGGTGGATCTCCTGGAGGACGGCGCGCTGCGCCGGCGGCTGGGCGAGGCCGCGCGCGGGCTGGTCGAGCGCGAGTTCGGCCTCGGCCAGATGCGGCTCTCGTACGACGCCCTCTACCACGACCTGACGCAGCCCCAGGAGCCCCGGATCGTGACGGGGGTGGCGTAGGGAGGACGGCTACGGCAACGGCAACGGCCCGAACGGCCAGACCGCGTACCACTTCGCCGCCGCGAGCGCGCCCGCGATCACGAGGACGACCGCCCAGAACAGCCGCCGGCGTCGCCGCGCGGCGCGGTCCTCGTAGGGATCCCGGAGCGATCGGATCGACCCCGGCGGCAGCGCCGCGCGCGAGGTGAGCGCGTACCCGAGCGGCAGGTTCACGGCGACGCGGCCGTTCACCGCCCAGCCGGTGGCGTCGAGGACCGGCCCGAGCGTCCGCTGCCGGAGCTTGAGCCAGGCGATGAAGACCGAAGGCCCGGAGATCACCATCGCCACCCCGAGCAATGCCACGAGCTTCGCCCACCACGGCTGGAGCCCCATGAACCCGGAGACGAGGCCGCCGAACATCGTGCCGAGCGCGCCGGCGCCGACGCCGATCGCGGCGATGATGCCGACCATCCTGCCGACGTCCACGGGCGCCGGCCTGGGCTTCACCGTGCCGGTGACGTGGCCGACGGAGCCGGTCGCCACCTCGGCGAGGCGGGCCTGCGACTCCTGCTCCTTGGCGGCGGCGAACTTCGCGGCCTGCTCCTCCACGAGCCGCACGAACTTCTTGTAGGGCGCGAAGAAGGCCTGGCGGATGGAGATGGGGTTGTCCACGATCTTCACGATGGTCGCGTCCCAGTCGCGCCCCTGGCGGTCGTAGAAGACGCCGTTCCGCCCGACCATCAGGTAGTCGGAGTCGCCCTGCGTGAAGCAGGCGGCGATCCGCATCGTCTGGCCGCCGGCCCGGCGGCACTCGCAGTACGCGATGTACATGCGCGAGAGCTGGGCGAGGACGGAGTGCGCCGTCGGGTCCTCGACGCGGACGCAGAGGTCGCAGCTCCGCCCGTCGAGGTAGAGCGTGCCGGCCTGGAACACCGCGTGGCGCGCGGGATCGTAGAAGTCCGCGAAGCTGACGAAGTTGCGCAGCAGCACGTGCAGGTCGCGGTGGTAGTGCACGATCCGCACGACGTCCCCGAGCGCCGCGGCCTCGGGGGCGACCTCGAGATCCTTCGCGAGGAGGTCCTCGAGGCGCGCGCGGATGCCTCCGGCGAGGAGCGCGCGCACGCGGTCGATGCCGAGCTGCTCCACCGCCGCGCCCTGCTTCGCCGCCTGCCAGGCGTCGTACGGCGCGACCGCGCCGGCGAGCGTCGCCCACTCCGGCGGGGTGAGCTCCGCGCGGCGCGCGCC
>JAEYOU010000419.1 GCA_023411405.1 Pseudomonadota bacterium
TTGGACGTGGTTGAACCAGAAGCGTGAGTTGCCAGAAGGCCGTCATCCGACGTTGATCTGCCTCGATCCGCAGTTTGGATGTCCTATCCGCATGCGGATGCCATCCTAGGCTGGGGTCCCTATGCCAAGCCCTGACTCCGCAGGCGTCCCCGATGCACGTAGGTCAAGAGGCCGCGAACAGGAGCACCCATGAACGCAGGCATGGTCCTGGCCTTCGGGGTATTGGTAGCGAGCTTCATCGGGGCAGTTGCTGGAGGTAGCGGCGCGCCGCCCTGGCGAATCGCACTCGCGGTGCTCGCCAGTCTGGCATTCGTCGGAGTGCCGATCGGTTTCGGGTGGCTAAAAGGATACGACCTTCTACGGCGCATACCATCCTCTGGCACCAGTCCCAGAGCTCAGGCCTCAGACCTGCTCGTCCTCGTTGCGACTCTGGTAGGGGGCCTTTTCGCGGGGTTGCTCTCGCTCGCGCTCTCGCTGATCCTGGCGAGAGCGATCGCGGGGTCTTGGTAGCGTTTGCATAGGGAACGGCCGACCTCGCGGGTCGACGAGCCGAGGAAAAACGTCATGCCGACGTCGATCACGAAGATGATGTGCGTGTCGGTGGTGGTCGCCATTTCCGGAGGGCAGGCGGACGGTGCTACCCCATACGATCAGCCTGCTGAGCGAGCCGTTAGCTGGCTTACCTCCCGGATTCACCCGCTCGACGGGAGCTGGGGCGCGGGATCCGTACGTGAGCTCGACTATGTCGCCACAACCGAGGCCGTCGTGGCGCTGCGGGCCTGGGGCCACCTCGACGACACGTACTATCGTGCACTCAGCTGGATCGAGCTGCACGCTCCGACGAACGCCGACTTGAGGTCCCGACGCTTGCTGGCTCTCCACGCATCCGGGAGCAGCCGTTCGTGTCCCTAGAATTGTGTGATTCGGAAACTCGCGGAGGCTGAAGAGAGAAGGGAAGCTCCTCGAACCACCAGTGAACTGGCCTCGCTTGCCGGCGAGGTCGAGGAGCCTTCCCATGAACGAGGTTGCCGAGCTTGAGCTGCCCACGCAAGAGAACTTCCGCACCGATCTGCAGTCCCTGTTCAGGGGCGCGGTGCGGGTCGCGCTGGAGGTGGCGCTGGAGGACGAGCTGCGAGAGATGGTCGGGGCCAAGAAGTGGGAGCGGCAGGCCCAGCGCGTCGACAGCCGGAACGGCACGTACCTGCGCCGGCTCATCACCACGATGGGCGCCATCGACCTCGACGTCCCGCGCGCCCGGGAGGGCGGCTCGGGCGGCGCTGCCGTCATCGGCAGGTACAGGCGGCGGTCCGCCGAGATCGACGACGCGATGGTCAGCGCCTACGTTCACGGCGCCTCGACCCGGGACATCGGCCACGTCACCAAGGCGCTCATGGGCGAGCACGTGAGCAAGTCGACGGTGAGCCGCGTGGCGAAGACTCTCGGCACCAAGGTCGAGGAGCTGCGGAAGGCGCCCATCGTGGGCCCAATCCCGTACCTCTTCCTCGACGCCACCTTCGTGGACGCCCGCTGGGCTCGTGAGGTCGAGAACGTCTCGGCGCTCGTCGCCTACGGCATCGGCCTCGACGGCCACCGGCAGCTCCTGGCCGTCACCATCGGCGCCGAGGAATCGGAGGCTTCCTGGAGCGACCTGCTCGCCCAGCTCAACGAGCGCGGCCTCTCGGGCGTGCAGTTCGTGATCGCCGACGCCCACGGCGGTCTGGCCAAGGCCGTGCGTCATCACCTGCCGGAGGCGCCGATGCAACGGTGCTGCGTCCACCTCCAGCGGAACGTCGTCGGAAAGGCTCCCCAGAAGCTGCGGGCGCGGCTCGCCAGGCCGTCTGGCAGGTCTTCGTGGCGCCGACCAAGGCGGAGGCCCACAGGCGGATGGCGGAGCTCGCCGCCGGTCTCGGACGCCAGCTCCCGGAGGCGATGGCGTGCCTCGCCGAGGGCTTCGAGGCGGCCACCCGCTTCTACGCTTTCCCCAAGGAGCACTGGCACCGCATCCGGTCCACGAACGGCCTCGAGCGGCTCCACGGCGAGATCAAGCGTCGGACGCGGGCGGTCGGCGCCTTCCCGGACCGCGCGAGCGCGCTCCGACTCATCACCGCGGTCGCACTCCAGGTCACCGCGATCTGGACCGACCGCCGCTACCTGGACATGTCCCTGCTGAAATCGGAGGAGGTCGCCGAAGCCAAGGCGGCGTGAAGCATCCGAGGAGCTTCACCGTGAGTGCCGTTTACACAGAGATAGGGACTTGACCGGCCGGCGCGGACGCGGCCGCCATGGTGGGCTGCGCCCGCGGCGTGCGCCGCTGCATCGCCACTTGCCCCGCACGGGTGGGCGTGCGACGGTTGGACGTGGTTGAACCAGAAGCGTGAGTTGCCAGAAGGCCGTCATCCGACGTTGATCTGCCTCGATCCGCAGCTTGGATGTCCTATCCGCTTGGTGGGCAATTCGCCAAATGAGGTTGCAAGACATGTGTGCGCGGGGCTGTGCGTTGTTGTGATGGTAGCTCTTCCCGCCTACTCAGGGTGCTCCGAACGTCTCGTGGACAGTGAATGTGGTCAAGGAAACCCGCGGTGTTACTCTGAGCAAGCATCGCGAGTACGCGTGAACAACCCACGTCGCGCAGCCGAACTATATAGTCTTGGGTGCGACGCGGGCGACGCGAGTGCGTGCACGCTTCTGGGGGTGATGCTGTTTGGCGCCGAAGGTATCCCACGAGATCATCCGACAGCCGCCAAGCTGTTCAAGAAAGCATGCGACGCTGGTGATGGGATGGGCTGTGGATGGCTCGGTATGGTCTACCAGCATGGAGTCGAGTGGAGCAGAGACATCCAGCTCGCCGCGGACTACTACCAGAAGGCCTGCAATGATACGCTGCACTTCTGTGATGCTCTTGCACAATTGCTTGACGCGCATGTTGCGAAGCTGCGGCCACCAATGCGCGTTGACGATGTGTACTGGCGAGCATGCCAGATGGGCGAAGAGCAGTACTGTGTTCGTCTGGGCACTCTGTTGAGAGAGGGCGACGGTCTACCCCGCGATCTGGCGCGGGCTCTCAAGGTGTTCGAGGAGGGTTGTGAGCGAGAGAGCGGTGAGGCATGCGCGGAGGCCGGGGCGATGCACGAGAAGGGGATCGCGACGGACACCAACTGGAAGGCTGCGCAATACCGCTACGAGCGGGGGTGCTACTACAGACACGCACGCGCGTGCACCGCGCTAGGACGCCTTCACAGCGTTGGCCGCATCAGCGATGGAGTCCCGCAAGACTGGAGTGCGGCGGCGGAGTGGTGGGAGGAAGGCTGCAAACAAGGGGATCTCGAGGGCTGCTGGAAGCTTGGTTCCTACTACGTTGACAAGAAGCACGCTACCGAAGATCGAGCTCGAGCGGAGCAGCTACTTGGTGCAGCGTGTCGTGGCGGGATGGAGGAGGCATGCAATAGCTGGCGTGCACTGAAACTTCTTCCACCGTGAGGTCGGGTGGAGGATCTTCGGGTGCGGTACTGCCGCCGGTGCGGCAACGAGTTCCACATCTGCCGGCGCTGCGATCGCGGCCACCGGTACTGCTCGCGGACGTGCCGGTCTGCCGCGCGGCGTGACCAGCTGCGACGGTCGAGCGGAAAGCACCAGGCGAGCCCCGAGGGCCGAGCGGATCACGCCACCCGCCAGCGCGAGTACCGCGCCCGGCGCCGCCAGCGCGTGACTCATCAGGGTTCCGGGCGAGGCTCGCCTCCGGTACTGGACCGGCCCACGCCGAGGTCACGGCGGGTGGAGGTGGTCCTGCCCGTCGTCCCTCTGGCTCTCGATCGAACCGCTCCGCGACTCGACGAGGATCATGCTCTCCCAGGCGACCGGCGGCCCGACGCTGAAGGCGCGGCTCCCGGCGACACCGGCGCACGCGCGTGCAGTGGCGATGCTGCTCGAGGCGCTGGTCGCCTGGTATGGCCTGCCGCTCTGCGCTGTGCTCGATGCGG
>JAEYOU010000142.1 GCA_023411405.1 Pseudomonadota bacterium
GCGCGAGCGGCCGCGGAGGACGCCCGGCGCCGGCGCGCCGCTCCGGTTCGCGGCCGAGGGAGGCCTCTGGGTGACCGGCCGCAAGCTCTCCTACTCCGGCGCGAGCGGCGGCACGCTGCGCACCTTCGACGCCAGCGCGATCTTCGCGCCCACCGCCCGCCTCGAGCTCTACCCCGGCGCCCTCGCCGGCGCCGACCGGCTCGTCGCCGGGATCGGGATCCGGGCCGACTACGCCCGCTCGTTCGGCCTCAAGGTGAAGCCGCCGGCCGGCTCCAGCGAAGGCCAGCACGACGCCACCCTCACGGCGCTGCGGGCCGAGATCGTCTGGCGCGTCCAGCCGATCCGGGGCTCGGGCTTCACGCTCGTCCCGGCCCTCGGGTACCGGAGGCTGCAGCTCACGACGGCGTCCAAGGACGGCGTCACCATCGAGGGCCTCCCCGACGCGGACCTGTCGGGCCTCGAGGCCCGGATCGACCTGGAGGCGCCCGTCGGCGCGGTCACGCTCCTGGCCGGCGGCGGGTACACGGCGTGGACCTCGAAGAAGGACCTCGTCGGCGACGGGTTCTTCGGGAGCGGGTCGGCGCGGGCCATCCAGATCGAGGGCGGCGCCGCGTTCTCGCTCGTCCCGCCGCTCACCGTCCGGGCGGTCGTGGTGTACGACGCGACGTCGTACTCCGGGCTCGACGAGCCCGCCGCGGGGATCGGCACCGCGAGCGGCGCGAGCGATCGATACCTCGGCGGCCGGGTCACGGTGCGGGCGGAGTTCTGATCTCGCTCCGGGCCGGGCTCATCCGCCTGCACCCCCTCCCGTCCGGACCCGGACGCCGTAGCCGGGGAGGCCGGCGCACTCGCGGCGCCCGAGGTTCACCTCGAGCGTCAGGCTCGGCCGCCGGAGGGTGAAGACCGTCTCGTCGCGCTCGACGGCGGGCCAGCCCGCCGCGATCTCGGGGAGGTACCGCTTCCGCAGGCCGAGCATCCGCTTGTAGTGGTCGCGCAGGGCGCCGTACCGGCCGTCGCGGCGGTGCGTCAGGCGCGAGCGCCGGAAGGTCTCCTCGTCCTGCGGGTCCGGCACGCGGTCGCCCACGTCGCCGATGAACTCGCCCCTCCGCCCCTCGGAGACGGCCTTCGCGAGCGCCGGATCGCCGTGGCTGGTGAAGTAGAGGAACGGGTTCTGCTCGCCGTACTCCTCGCCCATGAAGAGCAGCGGGAGCCCCGAGCCGAGGAGGACGAGGGAGGAGATGGGCGCGAGCGCGTCCCACGGCACGAGGGTCGAGAGGCGCTCGCCCAGCGGCCGGTTCCCGACCTGGTCGTGGTTCTGGTCGCAGACGACGAAGCGGGACGGGGCGAGCCCCGCCGACGGCGTGCCCCGCGGCTTGCGGTGGTACGGCGAGACCTCGCCCTGGTAGACGAACCCCTCCGCCAGGGCGCGGGTGACGTCGTCCGGCCGCCCGAAGTCCACCAGGAACCGCGCGCGCTCGCCGGTCACGAGGGCGTGGAGGGCGTGGTGGAGGTCGTCGGCCCAGACGGCGGCGCAGCCCCAGCCCGCCGGCGGCGGGTCGAGGACCTTCCGGTCGTTCCGCTCGTCCTCGGCGATCGCGTGGACGCGCCGCCCGGCGCGCGCCGCCTCCGCCGTCACCGCCCGCGTGAGCGCGGCGACCAGGTGCTCGCGGCCGTCGTCGGTGATGGCGTGGGTCGCGTCGAGGCGGAGCGCGTCGACCCGGAAGTCGCGGACCCACTGGAGCGCTGCGCCGATCATGAAGCCGCGGACCGGCGCGGCCCCCGGGCCGTCGAAGTCGAGGCCGTCGCCCCACGGCGACCGGTGACGGTGGGTGAAGTACGGACCGAAGGCGGCCGTGTAGTTCCCCTCCGGCCCGAGGTGGTTGTAGACGACGTCCAGGCAGACGGCGAGGCCGTGCGCGTGCGCGCGATCGACGAACCGCTGGAGAGCGGCCGGCCCCCCGTACGCCTCGTGCACCGCCCAGGGCTGGACGCCGTCGTACCCCCAGTTCCGCGTGCCGGGGAACGGCTGGACCGGCATCAGCTCGACGCAGGTCACCCCGAGGTCGGCGAGGTCCGAGAGGCGCTCGGCCGCCGCGTCGAGGGTCCCCTCGGCGGTGAAGGTCCCCACGTGCAGCTCGTAGAACACCAGGGCCTCGAGCGGCACCCCCGGCGCGAAGTTCCTCCAGGCGTGGACCCCCGGGTCGAACACCTGCGACGGACCGTGAACCCCGTCCGGCTGGCGGCGCGAGGCCGGGTCCGGGCGGCGCGCGCCGTCCGGGAGCACGAGCTCGTACCGCGTCCCGTGGCCGGCCCCGGGCACCACCACCTCGAAGGCGCCGTCCTCCCCCCGTCGCATCGGGTGGTCCGCGTCCGAGATCCGCACCGAGAGCCGCGCCAGGGCGGGTGCCCAGACGCGAAACCTCACTCCCCCTTCCACCAGCTCCGGACCGTGACGAAACATGGCCTCATCATGCCCATGGCTCATCGCGCCAGCTTGCCTGCCTGCTCCCAGGTGCGGCGAATCGGACCGGTGCTGCACCCCCGTCCCCGCGACACCGCGTCACCCCCCGGCGCGACCCCGGAGGCACTTGACCGGTCGCGCGGCGTGCTAGCCTCGGCGGTCTCCGGAAGGCGCAGGACCCCCGACGACGACGAGGCCTCCTCGCGGAGCCAAAGGACGTGACCATGACCAGCGAGCGCCCCACCAGCAATTCCCACCTCATCGGCTGGGTCGAGGAATCGGCCAAGCTGCTCAAGCCCGATCGCGTCGTCTGGTGCGACGGCTCCAAGGCGGAGTTCGATCGTCTCATGAAGGAGGCGGTCGCGGCCGGCACCTTCATCCCGCTCGATCCCCAGAAGTGGCCGGGCTGCTACTACCACCACTCCAACCCGAACGACGTCGCCCGGGTCGAGCACCTCACCTTCATCTGCACGCCGACGAAGGAAGAGGCGGGCCCCACCAACAACTGGATGGAGCCCTCCGAGGCCAAGAAGCTCATGACCGGCCTCTACGACGGCGCCATGAAGGGGAAGACGATGTACGTCATCCCCTACGTGATGGGCCCGGCCACGTCCCCCTTCGCCAAGGTCGGCGTCGAGATCACCGACTCCATCTACGTGGTCCTCTCGATGGGGATCATGGCTCGCATGGGCAAGGTCGCGCTCGATCGGCTCGGCCCCTCCGGCGAGTTCAACCGCGGCCTGCACTCCGTCCGCGACTGCAGCCCCGATCGCCGCTACATCTGCCACTTCCCGCAGGAGAACGCGATCTGGTCGGTCGGCTCCGGCTACGGCGGCAACGCGCTCCTCGGCAAGAAGTGCCTCGCCCTCCGCATCGCCAGCTACCTCGCGCGGAACGAGGGCTGGCTCGCCGAGCACATGCTCATCCTCGAGGCCGAGTCGCCGAAGGGCGAGAAGCGGTACGTGGCGGCCGCGTTCCCGTCGGCGTGCGGCAAGACCAACTTCGCGATGATGATCCCGCCCGCCGCCTTCCCCGGCTGGAAGATCCGCACGGTCGGTGACGACATCGCCTGGATGCGGGTGGGCGAGGACGGCCGCCTCTGGGCGGTGAACCCGGAGAACGGCTACTTCGGCGTGGCCCCGGGCACGAACCGCAAGACCAACCCCAACGCCATGGACACGGTGAAGAAGGACTCGTTCTTCACCAACGTCGGCCGGACCACCGGCGGCGACGTCTGGTGGGAGGGGATGGACAGCGAGGCGCCGGCGGAGTGCTTCGACTGGAAGAACGCGCCGTGGAAGAAGGGCTCGACCGAGAAGATCGCGCACCCGAACAGCCGCTTCACCGCCCCCGCCCGGAACAACCCCGCCCTCTCCGCCGCGGTGGAGGATCCGAAGGGCGTCCCGATCTCCGCGATCCTCTTCGGCGGCCGCCGGTCCACCACCGTCCCGCTCGTCCTCGAGGCGTTCAACTGGACGCACGGCGTGTACCTGGGCGCGACCATGGGGTCCGAGACCACCGCGGCGGCGGTCGGCCTGAAGGAGGGCGTGCGGCGTGACCCGATGGCCATGCTGCCCTTCTGCGGCTACGACGCCGGCTCGTACCTCGGGCACTGGCTCGACATGCAGCAGCGCATCCCGAACCCGCCCAGGCTCTTCATGGTGAACTGGTTCCGGAAGAGCGCCGAGGGCAAGTTCCTCTGGCCCGGGTTCGGCGACAACATGCGCGTGCTGAAGTGGGTCCTCGACCGCTGCGACGGCAAGGTCGGCGCCCGCGAGACCCTGCTCGGCTACACGCCGAACGAGGGCGACCTCGATCTCGGCGGCATCGACGCCTCGGTCGAGGCGATCGCCGCCGCGACGCGGATCGATCTCGGTGAGTGGGAGGAGGAGCTGGCCTCCCAGGCCGAGTGGTTCGAGAAGCTCGGCCCGACCCTCCCGCGGCCGCTCGCGCTCCAGCGTGAGCTGCTGCTCGAGCGCGTGCGGGCGGCGCGGAAGGTGAAGTAGAGGGTCAGGGGAGTCTTGCCGTTCGTCCTGAGCGTAGCCGCGAAGCGGCTGCGGAGTCGAAGGACGGCTACACTCTCTGCATGTGCACCCTCGTCCTCGGCCATCAGCTCGACCGGCGCTGGCCGATCGTCGTGGCCGCGAACCGGGACGAGCAGCTCGATCGACCGTCGGAGGGCTGGGCGATCCGTGAACTCCCTGCCGGGGGGGCCTCAGGCCCCCCCAGCAAGATCCTCTGCCCGCTCGACCTCCGGGCCGGCGGCACGTGGATGGGCGTCTCTGCGCGCGGCGTCTTCGCGGGGGTCACGAACCACTTCGTCCGGCTCGGCTGGAGGCCGGACCCCACGCGCCGATCCCGCGGCGAGCTCGTCCCGCTCGCGCTCTCCGCCGGGAGCGCCGCGGACGCGGCCGGTGCGCTGGGCGCGCGCGACGCGGCGGCGTGGAACCCCTTCCACCTCGTCGTCGCGGACGTCTCCTCTGCGTTCCTCTGGTGGTACGACGGCGAGGAGCAGGGGGTGACGCCGCTCGCCCCGGGGCTGCACGTCGTCACCGAGCGCGATCGCGAGGGCCGCGGCCCGCGCGCGGAGCGGCTCCGCGCGCGCTGGCCCGCCGAGCCGTCCCTGCCGCGCCTCCGGGAGCTGCTCGTCCACCACGGCGACGCTGCGCCGGGCGGTGGGGTGGACGAGCTGCTCCGGGTGCTCGAGCGCGGCGACGCCACGTGCATCCACGGGGACCCCGTCTACGGCACCCGCTCCTCCGCCATCCTCCGGCTCGCGCCGGACCTCGCCACGAGCGAGCTGCTCGCCGCGGAGGCGCACCCGTGCGTCGGCCCGCACGAGGACCGGTCGGAGCTGCTCGTCGCGCTCGCACGGCACGCTTGACCCCGGATGCCCGGCGCGCCACCTTGCGGCCCCGCCGCGCAGGTGGTCGCCGGCGCGAGCAAACGCTCCGCGCGGGCGCTAGGAGAACGCCATGGGACTCCTCGACCGAATCCAGTTCAAGAAGGCGGCCCCGGAGCCGCCCGAGGCCATCGACGTCCTCGCCGACGGCGCCGTCCGGATCCGCTGGTCCGGCGGGCCCGAGGTGACGGTGCCGGCCGTCCGGATGCGCGACTGCTGCCCGTGCGCGGGCTGCGTCGAGGAGGGCACGGGCCGGAAGCTCCTCGACCCCGCCACGATCCCTGCCGACATCCACCCGCTGAGCGTCACGCCCGTCGGCTCCTACGCCGTCCAGTTCCACTGGTCGGACGGCCACTCCACGGGGATCTACTCGTGGGAGACCCTGCGGAGGGCGAGCGGACTCTGAGGAAACCCCGTCGCGGTCCCGGCGCACCCGCCCTGGTTGCGGCCACGGCCTCGCCGCGCCCCGCGTTCTGCTAGGATCGCCGCTCCTCGCTGGAGGGCGGCATGACCGTGCAGCACGCGCTCGAGCCCCGTCCGCCCACGTACGCCGACACGGGAGAGCTCCTGCTCGCGCTCGGGCCCAGGGCCCGCCGCGCGCGCCTGAGCCGCAAGCTCCGCCTCTGGTCGTGGGGGACGATCCCGGCGATGTTCGTGGTGCTGCACGGCGTGAACGCCCTCCGCGTCCCGGGCAGCTACGGCGCGCCGGCGCTGAACCTCGGGCTCAACCTGCTCTTCCTGGTCTGCGTGGCGATCCTCGTCTCCGTGCTCGTCACCCGCAGCTTCCTCGAGCGCGGCGAGCGCGGGCTCCTGCTCCTCGCCGGCGGGGCGTCGATCCTCGCCCTGTCCGTCGTCGCCTCCGGCACCGTCGGCGGCGGGGACGCGAACCGGGCGGTCACGATCTACAACGTCGGGGCCCTCCTCACCGCCACCGCCCACGCCCTGGTCGCCACCTCGCTCCGCTGGTCGGCGCGCGTCGTGGCGCACCGCCGCCGCGCGGTGATCTGGACCGGGATCGCGGCGCTGCTCCTCGTCGCGTCGATCACCGCGCTCGCGTGGGGCGGCGCGCTGCCCACGTTCTTCGTGAACGGCCGGGGCGGCACGCCGCTCCGGCAGGTGGTGCTCGGCTCGGCGATCGCCGCGTTCGGCGTCGCGGCCGCGGGCCTCGCGCGCGGGAGCAGCCGATCGCCGTTCCGGCACTGGTACGCGCTGGGGATGGGGCTGCTCGCCCTCGGCCTGTACGGCGTGCTCCTCCAGGGGACGTTCAGCAGCGTGCTCGGCTGGGTCGGGCGCGGGACGCAGTACCTCGGGGCGCTCGCCCTGCTCGCGGCCGCGATCTCCTCCTTCCGGGAGAACCAGTCCTGGGCGCTGCCGCTCGGGGCGCTCCTCCGCCAGACCGAGGAGCGGTACCGGATCCTGTTCGAGAACATGAGCGAGGGGTTCCTGCTCGGCGAGGCCGACACGGTGGACGGGGAGCGCACCTACCGGCTCGTCGACATGAACCCGGCGGCCGAGCACCTGCTCGGGCTCGCCCGCGGCAGGGCGCTGGGGCAGCCGCTCCGGGAGCTCGTCCCCCACGCGGCGCGCGACGTCGTCGAGCGCTGCAGGGCGGTCGTGGAGACGGGCGCGCCGGCGCGGTTCGCGATCGCCTCTCGCGACGGCCAGCGCCACCTGGCGGTGACCGCCTTCGTCCCCGAGCCGAACCGCCTCGCCCTCCTGTTCTCGGACGACTCCGAGCGCCACCGGGCCGAGCGGGCGCTCTCCGACGCCCACGCGCGCCTCGAGGAGGTCGACCGCAACAAGAGCCGGTTCCTGGCGGTGCTCTCCCACGAGCTGCGGAACCCGCTCGCGCCGATCCGGAACTCGGTCTACATCCTCGGGCGCACCGACGCGGCGAGCGAGCAGTCCCGCCGCGCCAAGGAGATCCTCGCCCGCCAGGTGGACCACCTGGCGACGCTGGTCGACGAGTTGCTCGACGTCACCCGGATCTCCAGCGGGCGGATCGAGCTCCACCCGGCCGACCTCGACCTCGCGGCGCTCGTCCGGGGCGCGGTGGAGGATCGGCGCGCGTCGATCGAGGAGCGCGGGCTCGAGCTCCGCGTGGACGTCCCCGCGGAGCCCGTCCCGGTGACCGGCGACCCGACGCGGCTCTCGCAGGTGGTCGGCAACCTGCTCCAGAACGCCGCCAAGTTCACCCCCACAGGCGGATGCGTGACGCTGGCCCTCACGGCGGACGCGGGCGGCGCCGAGCTCCGCGTGCGCGACACGGGCGTGGGGATCGCGCCCGAGCTCCTCACCCGCATCTTCGAGCCCTTCACCCAGGGGCCGCAGACGCTGGCGCGGTCGGAGGGCGGCCTCGGCCTCGGCCTGTCGCTGGTGAAGGCGCTCGCGGAGCTGCACGGCGGCGCGGTGGAGGCGCGGAGCGCGGGGCCGGGCACCGGCGCCGAGGTGATCGTCCGCCTGCCGCGGCCCCGCGCGCCCGCGTGAACGAGCCCGGGCT
>JAEYOU010000586.1 GCA_023411405.1 Pseudomonadota bacterium
CCCTGCACCCGACCGACCTCCTCGCCCGCGTGGCCGAGGCCGAGACGCTCGCCGTCCTCCTGCAGGACGCCGCCCGGTTCGACGCGCTCCTCGCCGAGGTGGCGGCCTTCGCGCTCGAGCAGGACCCGCCCCGGGCGCCCGAGAACCGGGTCGCGAAGCGGCTCGCGGCGGAGCTCGGGACGCGCCGGCCGCGCCTGTTCTGACGGGGGCGCGCCTCAGTCCCGCCGCGCCGTGTCGGCGGGCACGTCCCCCGCCTCGTACGACCGCAGCTCGCCGACGGCGGAGCCGAACGAGAAGTCGGTCGTGAGCTTCACCACGATGCGGCGCGGGTCGTCCGAGAGCCACAGGTACGTCGGCTTCTTCTCGCTGAACTTGCCGGTGAACCCGGTCGGCACGCGGATCTTGAGCGCCGGGAACGTGCCCGCCTTGGTCTTCACCGTCTCGCGCTTCATCACCTCGACGATGACGTCGCGGAGCTGGACGCCCGAGAGGACCGGGAACGTGCGGCGGTCGCCCGGCGCGAGCGGCATCCGACGGAGCTGGAACACGAGCGCCACGAAGTCGACCACGTCCGGCGGGATCGCCGTCCGCTTGGTCAGGACGCGCTTCCCGCGCTCGACGAGGACCGCCTCCCCCTTCTCCCGGTCGTAGTCCGTCGTGTCGAGGTGCTTCCAGTTCCGCTCCCGCTGGTTGATGACGAACCGGGTGGGGAGGCCCGACCTCGGCTCGAGGTGGCTCGTGAGCTCCTGGCGGAAGGAGTAGACCGCGTTCGCGACACCGGTCGTGTGCGCCTCGAGCCGGATCGGGACGCCGAACAGGCCGGGGTCGCCCACCTCGATGGTCGCCGTCCCCATGCGCATGCCCATGAGGTCGATGCTGAACCGCATGCGCTCACCCGGGGCGTACGGCGGCGGGAGGAGCGCCGAGGCGGCGAGGAGGAGGGGGACGAGGTTCATGGCGGCGCCTGCACCGGGAACCCTTAAGCGCTCCACGTGGGACCTGCACGGCGTACCGGATGAGTGCGCCGCCGCGACCGCCCGCCGCGTCCCCCCGCTGGGTTTCGATGAAGTTCACGTTTGTTCACGGTCCACACACGTGATCCGCGGGCGAAGCCCGGCGCTCCGGCATAAGCAGAGCCGTCATCCAAGGTCGGGGAGTGGAACCATGAAGACGAAGACCAAGCTCTGGATCGCGATCCCGGTGGGGCTCGTCCTGCTCGTCGGCGCCCTCGGGGGCGTCAAGGCCGCCCAGATCGGCGCGATGATCAAGGCCGGCGCCTCGTTCGCGCCGCCCCCCGAGTCGGTGACCTCCGCGTCGGTGCAGGCGACCGAGTGGGTCGCGACGCGGAGCGCGATCGGGAGCCTCGTCGCGGCGCGCGGCGTCACGCTCGGCGCCGAGGTCCCGGGGCTCGTCCGGGAGATCTCGTTCGAGTCGGGCGCCGCGGTGCGCGAGGGCGCGGTGCTCGTCCGGCTCGACACCTCCGCCGAGCGGGCGCAGCTCGAGGCGGCCGAGGCCGACGCCGCGCTCGCCCAGCTCAACCTCGACCGGGCCCAGAGCCTCCGGAAGGCGGAGTCCAACGCGCCCGCCGACCTCGACGCCGCCGAGGCCCGCGCCAAGCAGGCCGCCGCGGCGGTCGCGACGCTCCGGGCGACGATCGCCAAGAAGACCATCCGTGCCCCGTTCGCCGGCCGCATGTCGATCCGCCAGATCGAGGTCGGCCAGGTGCTCGCCGCGGGCACGCCGATCGCCACCCTCCAGTCGGTGACGCCCATCCACGCCGACTTCTGGCTCCCGCAGCAGGCGCTCGCCGACCTGCAGCTCGGCCAGGCCGTGCGCCTCCGCACCGACACGTTCCCGGACGCCACCTGGAAGGGCGAGATCACCGCCATCAACCCTGGGGTGGACGAGGCGACGCGCAACGTGAAGGTCCGGGCGACGTTCCAGAACGCCGACGGCCGCCTGCGGGCGGGCATGTTCGCGAACGTCGAGGTGCGCTCGAACGAGAAGCGCCAGGTGGTCCTCATCCCGATGACGTCGGTGCTCTTCGCGCCGTACGGCGACACGGTCTTCCTCCTCGAGCAGCGGAAGGACGAGGCCGGGAAGGATCAGCTCACGGTGAAGCAGCAGTTCGTCCGCCTCGGCGAGCGCCGCGGCGACTTCGTCGCGGTCACGTCCGGCGTCGAGCCGGGGCAGCAGGTCGTCTCCAGCGGCGCGTTCAAGCTGCGCAACGGGATGGCCGTGGCGGTGAACAACGCGCTCGCCCCGAAGGCGCAGCTCGAGCCCACCCCGTCGGAGCGCTGAGGCCGCCATGTCGTTCACCGATCTGTTCATCCGGCGGCCCGTCGTGGCCGTCGTGGTCAACCTGCTCATCGTGATCGCCGGGGTGCAGGCGATCCGGTCGCTCAACGTCCGCCAGTACCCCAAGAGCGAGAACGCCGCGGTGACGGTCACGACCGCGTACGTCGGCGCGAACGCGGACCTCGTGCGCGGCTTCGTCACCGTGCCGCTCGAGCGCGTGATCGCCGCCGCGGACGGCATCGACTACATCGAGTCGGAGAGCAAGCTCGGCCTCTCCACGATCAAGGCCCACCTCAAGCTCAACTACGACTCCACCAAGGCGCTCGCCGAGGTGAGCTCCAAGGTCGATCAGGTCCGGCGCGACCTGCCGCCCGAGGCCGAGGTCCCGATCCTCAACATCGAGTCCTCCGACACGCAGTTCGCCTCGGCCTACCTCAGCTTCTCGTCCGAGGTCCTCAAGCAGAACGAGATCACCGACTACCTGGTCCGGGTGGTCCAGCCGCGGCTCTCGGCGGTCGAGGGCGTGCAGCGCGCCGACATCCTCGGCGCCCGCACGTTCGCGATGCGCATCTGGCTCAAGCCCGACCGGATGGCGGCGCTCAACATCGCGCCGGCGCAGGTCCGCGCGGCGCTGGCCCAGAACAACTTCCTCGCCGCGGTGGGCCAGACCAAGGGCTCCCTCGTCCAGGTGAACCTGACGGCGAACACGGATCTCCGTTCGGTGAAGGAGTTCCAGCAGCTCGTCGTGCGGGAGCAGAACGGGGTCGTGGTCCGGCTCGGCGACGTCGCCGACGTGGCGATGGGCGCCGAGGACTACGACAGCATGGTGAACTTCAACGGCCAGACCGCCGTGTTCATGGGCATCTGGCCGCTCCCGAACGCCAACGCCCTCGACGTCATCCAGAGCATCCGCACCGAGCTCGACGCCGTCCAGAAGGAGATGCCGGAGCAGCTCCAGGCGCGCGTGGCGTACGACGGCACGAGCTACATCCGCAGCGCCATCCGCGACGTCCAGAAGACGCTCGGCGAGACGCTGCTGATCGTGGTGATCGTCATCTTCCTCTTCCTCGGGTCGCTCCGGTCGGTCCTCGTCCCGGTGGTGGCCATCCCGGTGTCGCTCATCGGCGCCGTCTTCCTCATGCAGACGTTCGGGTTCACCCTGAACCTGCTCACGCTCCTTGCGATCGTGCTCTCGGTCGGCCTCGTCGTCGACGACGCCATCGTCGTGGTGGAGAACGTCGAGCGCCACCTGCGCGAGGGGAAGACGCGCACGGAGGCGGCGCTCCTGGGCGCGCGCGAGCTGGTCGGGCCGATCATCGCGATGACCATCACGCTCGCCGCGGTGTACGCCCCGATCGCCTTCCAGGGCGGCCTCACCGGCTCGCTCTTCCGCGAGTTCGCGCTCACCCTCGCCGGCGCCGTCACGATCTCCGGGATCGTCGCCCTCACGCTCTCGCCGGTCATGTCGGCGAGGCTCCTGCGCGCCGGGCACGAGCAGCACGGCTTCGCCGGGCTCGTGAACCGCGGGTTCGAGCGGCTCAAGGCCACCTACGCCCGCCACCTCGACGTGTCGTTCCAGGCGCGCGGCGCGATCTACGTGGCCTGGGTGGTGGTGAGCCTCCTCGCGGTGGCCATGTTCAGGCTCTCGGCGCGCGAGCTCGCGCCCACGGAGGACCAGGGGGTCGTGTTCGGCATCGTGAACACGCCCTCCAACTCCACGCTCGACCAGCTCACCCCCGCGACCAAGGCCGTGCACCAGGCGGTCTCGAGCCTCCCCGAGTCCAACTTCGTCTTCCAGATCACCTTCCCCAACGGCGGGTTCTGGGGCATGGGCCTCAAGCCCTGGGACGAGCGGGAGCGCTCCGCGTTCGAGATCCAGCCCGAGGTGCAGGGGAAGGTGCACCCGATCGCCCCCATCCAGACGTTCCCCATCCTCCCGCCGGCGCTGCCGGGCGGCGGCCAGTTCCCGGTCGAGCTCGTGCTCGCCTCGACCGCCGAGCCCGCCGAGATCCTCCGGTTCGCGGAGCAGCTCCAGCAGAAGGCGATGGAGAGCGGGATGTTCGCCTTCCCGCCCCTCGTCGATCTCAAGCTCGACCAGCCGCAGTCCGAGATCGTGATCGATCGCGACAAGGTGGCGGAGCTGGGCCTCAACCTCCAGCAGGTCGGCCAGGACCTCGGCGCCGCGGTGGGCGGAAACTTCGTGAACCGCTTCAGCGTCGCCGGGCGGAGCTACAAGGTCATCCCGCAGGTGAGCCAGACGGAGCGGCTCAACCCGGAGCAGCTCAAGGACATCTACGTCACCGGGCCCGGCGGGACGCTCGTCTCGCTCGCCTCGATCGCCACGATCCGCGACAGCGTCACCGCGCGCGCGCTCAACCGCTTCCAGCAGCTCAACTCCGTCAAGATCAGCGGCGTCGCGATCCGGCCGCTCGACGAGGCGCTCACCTTCCTCGAGGACGAGGCGGCCAAGATCCTCCCGAAGGGCTACACGCTCGACTACACCGGCGAGTCGCGGCAGCTCCGCGTCGAGGGGAACCGGTTCGTCTCCGCGTTCTTGCTGGCGATCCTCCTCATCTTCCTGGTGCTCGCGGCGCAGTTCAACAGCTTCCGGGACCCGTTCGTCATCCTCGCCGGCTCCGTGCCCCTCGGCATGTTCGGCGCGATGGCGGTGACGTTCCTCAAGATGCCCAACCCGAACATGCCGTTCTGGACCGACGGCTTCACGACCACCCTGAACGTGTACTCGCAGGTGGGCCTCGTGACGCTGGTGGGCCTCGTCTCGAAGAACGGGATCCTGATCGTGGACTTCGCGAACCGGCTCCAGGAGGAGGGGCTCTCGAAGGTCGACGCCGTGCGCCAGGCGGCGGTGACCCGCCTGCGCCCCATCCTCATGACCAGCGTCGCCACCGTGTTCGGCCACTTCCCCCTGACGCTCGTCACCGGCCCCGGCGCGAAGGCCCGCAACAGCATCGGCCTCGTGCTCGTGACCGGGATGATCATCGGGACGGCGTTCACGCTCTTCTTCGTCCCGGCCATCTACCTCCTCATCGCGAAGGACCGGAAGAAGGCCCACGCCCGCGCCGCCGCGGCGGGCAGCGCGGCGCGGCACGGGGA
>JAEYOU010000620.1 GCA_023411405.1 Pseudomonadota bacterium
GCTCTGGATCGCCCGGGCCCGGATCCGCGCCGATCGCCGGGGCGCGCTCCTCGACGCCGCCGCCGCCTGCGCCGGCGCCGCCGCGCTCGTCTTCTTCCTCGCGCTCGGGATGGGGGTCGGCGACGCCGCCCGCCGGATGTTCCCCTCGGACGCGCGGCTCGTCGAGGTGGTCCCGTCGAGGCTCTCCCTCGGCGGGCTCCTCGGCGGCGGCGCGCTGGACGACCGCGCCCTGCGGCGGCTCGAGGCGCTCCCCGGAGTCGAGGCCGCCTGGCCGCGGGTCATCCTCCAGGTGCCCATCGCCGCGCCCGAGGCGCCGCCCGGCATGGCCTCGACCTGGCCGCCGGGGATGACGCTGCAGCTCCCCGTGGTGGGGATCGCGCCCGCGATGGTGCGCGCCGATCTCGAGGACGGCCACGCCTTCGAGGACCCGCCGCCCGGGCAGCCCATCCCCATCGTGCTCTCGCGGCGGCTCGTCGAGGTCTACGACAAGACCATCGCGCCGTCGTGGAACCTGCCGCGGCTCCCGCCCGGGCTGACGCTCCTCGGGCTGCAGATGCCGGTGGAGATCGGCCGCTCGATCGTGCCGGGCAAGCAGGAGGAGAAGGTCTACGAGTCCCGCGTGCGGCTCGCCGCGTTCTCGGAGCGCGTGCCGATGTACATGATGGCCATCCCGCTCGAGACCGCGCGGCGCCTCCACGCCGCGTACGGCAAGGACGGCGGCTTCTCGCAGGTGACGCTGCTCGCGCGCCGCCCCGACGACGTGCCCGGCATCGCCGCCGCCGTCCGGCAGACGGGGTTCGACGTCGACGAGGGCGAGCGCGCCGCCGCCGAGCGGATCGGCGCCATCATCGCCGTGACCACCGGCGCCCTCGCGTTCCTGGCGGTGGTGATGTGCGTGCTCGCCGCGCTCGCCATCGCCCGGTCCCTGTCCGCGAGCGTGCGCGGGCGGTCGAAGGAGATCGCCGTCCTCCAGGCCCTCGGCGCGACCCCGTCCGACGTCCACCGCGTGGTGCTCCTCGAGGGCGCCATGATCGGCCTCGCCGGCGGCGTGCTCGGGACGCTCGTCGCGTTCGGCCTGTCCCACGCCGCCGACCGCGCCGCGCTCGGGCTCCTGCCCGACTTCCCGTTCCGCCCCGAGACGTTCTTCTCGTTCCCCGCGTGGCTGCCCGCGCTCGGGGTGCTCGTGCCGGCCTTCGCCGCCGTCCTCGGCGCGCTCGCCCCCGCCGCCGCCGCCGCGCGGGTGGAGCCGGCGCGGACGTTGACGTAGGGCGTGGCTTCGGTTCGAGCACCGAGCGGACCTCGAGGGTCTCACTCTCCCAGTGACGCTCGCCCTTCGACAGGCTCAGGGCGAGCGGGGTCCGGCAAGCTCAGGGCGAGTGGAGGCTCTCGCTGCCGCAGCGCCTCACGCCGGCCACGTCATCCAGCGGGCGTCCTTCCGCCGCCAGCGGTCCATGAGCGAGAGCTCGGTCGCGAGCTCGTCGAGGACCATCATGATGTTGGACAGCTCCTCCGGCCCCGGCGACTCGGCGGGCTCCACCAGCGTCAGCTTGAGCCGATCGTCGTCGCCCGACATCCGCATGACCGGGATCCCGGCGCGCGACGGGCGGGCGCCCAGGGTCGCGGCGAAGGCCTGCGCCGCCGGGCGCTGGAGCCCTGGCCCGAGGAGCACGACCGCCGGGCGGAAGCCGCTCGCGAGCTCCGACTCGGCCTCGCGCGTCGAGCGGACGATGCGGACCTCGCGCGTCCCCGCCAGCACCACCACGTCGCTGCCAAGCTCCGTCATCTTCCCGGCTCCCCCGAAGGCTTCAGGGCCGACGATCGGCCTCAACCTTCCGAACCGGGACCTGGGCAGATGTGATGCCTGCACACCCCGATGGGAGTGAACCGAGCGCCAGAATCGCCACCGGGGCAGGCGCATCGCCGCGCGCGGGCTCGAGGACCAGGTGCGCTGAGGGAGTCGCGCGGCGCCTAGCCGCGGTCCTGGTAGACGACGAGGCGCGAGCCCCGGAGCAGCTTGTGGCTCTCCGCGCTCTTGATGCCGTTCCAGCGACAGAGGTCGGCGATCTCCACGCCGTACTTCTGGGAGATCGACCAGAGCGTGTCGCCCTGGCGGACCCGCAGGACCGTGCGGTTCGTGGTCTTCGCCTTCTGCCCGCGGTCGTGGCGCACGCGGGGCGCGGCGGCGGCGCGCTTCGGGCGGCGCTCCTGCTCGTCGGCCGGCGAGAAGGACGCGACGTTCGTTCCGTTGAGCGGCCGCGGGATGAGGAGCTCGGTCCCGATCCGCAGCTTCCTGCTGCTGCGGAGGTTGTTCAGCTCCATGATCCCCTGCACCGGCACGCCATACCGGAGGGCGATGTGGGAGAGCGTGTCGCCCCTGCGGATCACGTGGCCGGCGAAGGTCATCCGGACCTTGGCGCGGACCTCGGGCCAGGCCGCGGCGAAGGTCTCGGCCGCGGAGGCCGGGAGCTTCACCTTGTACGGCCGCGGCGGGGTGCAGGAGCGGCGCAGCTCGGGGTTGAGCTCGATGAGCTCCTTCTCCGAGATGCCGGCCGCGCGGGCGATGACCGAGAGGAGCGTGGCCGAGGGGATCTCCGCCTCGGCGTAGTCGATCCACTTCAGCTTCTCGATCTCCTCCGCTGGGAAGCCGAAGGCCTCGGGGTGCTTCGAGACGATCGCCGCCGCCATGAGCTTCGGCACGTACCCCTTGGTCTCGGAGCGGAGCACGCGCTGGCCCGGCGCGGCGGCCATCGACCAGAAGTCCTCGTAGCCCTTCTTCTGCGCCTTGTAGACGCGCCCCAGGCCGGCGTTGTACCCCGCCCACGCGAGCCGCCAGTCGCCGGTCCGCTCGTAGAGCTGCTTCAGGAACCGCGACGCGGCGCGGGCCGAGCGCTCCGGATCGCGCCGCTCGTCCACCCAGAAGTCCTGCCGCAGGCCGAACATCCGGCCCGTCGAGGCGATGAACTGCCACGGGCCCGAGGCGCGGGCGCGGCTGTAGGCGAAGTTGCCGAAGCCGCTCTCGATCATCGCCAGGTAGACCGTGTCCCTGGGGAGGCCCTCCTCCTCGAGGATCTGCTGGTACCGCGGGATGTACCGGTGCGAGCGCGACAGCCACTTCGCGAAGTGCCGGCGTCCGCCGGGCGACTGGAAGAACCGGATGTACGCGACCACCTGCGGGTTCACGTCGATCGGGATGTCGTACTTCGCCTGGAGGGTCGCCAGGTCCATGCCGAGCTCGGGGAGCAGCTCGATGCTCCCCGGCTGCGACGGCCCGGTGGGCGCGTCGGCGACGTGGGCGGACTCCTCCGCCTGGCGCAGGTCCTCGAGCTCCGCGGACTCCTCGTCGATCTCGGCCGCGATCTCCGGCGCGTCCGTGCTGTCGTCCTCGGCGGCCTCGTACGGGCGATCGGCGCCGGTGCGGGCCTGCGCGGAGGCGGACCGGACGAGGCGCGGGACCGGGATGGCCGCGGGCGCGAGGGCGACGGCGCCCGACGCGACCTCGGCGGCGCGCGCCGCCTGCGCCTCGGACGCGGCGTGGGCGGCCTCGGGCAGCCCCGCGGGGATGCTCGTGGTGAGCGCGGAGGTCGGCTCCAGCGCGAGCGCGCCGGACGCGAGACTGACGGTGAACAGCACGGAGAGCGTCTTGGAGTTCGGCCTCATCGTTCCTCGGCAACACGCCGCCGGCTTCGGAACCGGGGCCTGGTTCATGGTACTGATACCGCTCCGGAGATCAAACTCGCGACGCCGCTTCGGGCCCTGCGGCCGGAGGGCCGTCCTGCGCGCCTCGGCGCCGGTCCGCGCCGGGCGGACCAGCTCCGCGTCTGGGTGCATGTGGGCTCGCCGGCGTCTCCGTCGTCGCACTCCGCGCGAACAGGCTGCACATGGGCGGTGCTCGATCGTCAGACCCCGGCCGAGTTCCATCGACACCCGGGGCGCCCCGCGGGGACGGCGGAACCCCTGCGCGGGAGCGAGACCCCGCTTAGTTCTCGAACCATCGCCGGCGCTCGAAGATTCCGGGTTCATCCCCCGCGCGCGCCGGCGCCGTGCTAGACCGCCCCGGATCCGCCCCATGCAGATCGGTCCTCACCTGTTCCCCGGATGCTTCTTCCTCGCCCCGCTCGCCGGGGTCTCCGATCGTCCGTTCCGCGCCATCTGCCGGCGGATGGGAGCGAGCTTCGCCTACACCGAGATGGTGTCGGCCCACGGCCTCGTCCAGGGCACGCTCCAGACGCAGAGCTACCTCGACCGCGAGCCGGACGAGGAGCCCTTCGCGGTCCAGATCTTCGCGGCCGAGCCGGACGTGCTCGCCCGCGGCGCGGCCGTGGCCGTCGCGGCCGGGGCGGGGATCATCGACATCAACATGGCGTGCCCCGTGAAGAAGGTGTGCGGGAGCGGCGCGGGCGCGGCGCTGGGGCGGGACCCGGCGCGGGTCGAGGCGGCGGTCCGCGCGGTGGCGCGCGCCGTCCCGGTCCCCGTCACCATCAAGATCCGCGCCGGGTGGGACGAAGGCGACGTGAACTGCGTCGACGTGGCGCGCGCCGCCGAGGCGGGCGGCGCGTCGGCGGTCGCGCTCCACGGACGCACGCGCAACCAGATGTACGCCGGCCGCGCGCGCTGGGAGCTCGTCGCCGCCGTGAAGCGGGCGGTGGGGATGCCGGTGCTCGGATCGGGCGACGTCTGGACGGCGCGCGACGCACTCCGGATGCGCGAGGAGACCGGCTGCGACGCCGTCCTCGTCGCCCGCGGCGCCTGCGGGAACCCGTGGATCTTCCGCGAGCTCGCCGCCGCCGAGCGGGGCCTGCGGCCGCCTCCGCCGCTCTCGCGCGACGAGTGGATCGGGACCGTCCTCGAGCACGTGCGGCTCCAGATCGAGCACCGCGCCCGGAGCGCCAAGCCGGGCGAGACGCCGCAGCAGATCGAGGCTGCGGCGATCCGCGAGCTGCGCCGGCACCTGCTGTGGTACACCCGCGGCCGCAGGGGCGGCGTCCACTTCCGCCGTGACGCCGACAAGCTCCACACCGCCGCCGACGTCGAGGCCCTGCTCGAGCACCACTTCCCTCCCGGGAGCGAGCACTTCGACCTCGACCCGGGCTTCCGCGCCGACGCGGACTCGGAGTGAACACGAGCCACCTTCGATGACCGCCACCAGCGCCCTCACCTTCTACACCCTCGCCATCCTCGCCGGCGCCCTGGCCGGGGGCGCCCTGCCCCTCGTCGGGCGGGTGTCGCGCTCGGACGTGATGCTCTCCTTCTCGGCGGGCGTGATGCTCGGGGCGGCGTTCTTCCACATGCTGCCCGAGGCGGTGGAGGGGGCCGGGGCGACGGCGCTCCCGTTCGTGGCGGTCGGGTTCCTGGTGCTGTTCCTGGTCGAGCGGTTCGTCCTCGTCCACGCCTGCGCCGAGCCGGGTCCGGGCGCGGAGGAGGCGGCCGCCGCCGCGGGCCGCGAGACCCACCACGTGCACGGCGACGGGACCGGGTGCGAGGCGCACACGATGGGGCTCGCCGCGTTCGTCGGGCTCTCGGTCCACACGGTGATCGACGGCTTCGCGCTCGGCGCGTCGTCCGAGAAGCCGGAGCTGGGGCTGCTCGTCTTCCTCGCCATCCTCGCGCACAAGATCCCGAACGCCTTCTCGCTCTCCGCCATCCTGCGGCACGAGGGGTACTCCCGGGCGAAGGCGCTCGCCATGAACGCGACCTTCGCGCTCATGATCCCGCTCGGCGCCGGGCTCTACCTCGCGCTCCGCCACCTCGTGCACGCGGAGACGTTCACCTCGTTCGCGGTGGCGGCGAGCGCGGGCACGTTCCTCCACCTCGCGTTCTCGGACATCCTGCCCGACGTCCACCGGCGGCACGGGGCGCGGCTCTCGCACGGGCTGGCCGTGCTCGGCGGGATGGCCGTGATGTGGGCCATGCGGTTCCTGCACGGGCACTAGGAGCGTGTCGGCCTAACGGTCGAGTCCGCAGGAGCTGCGGTCCCTCGGGGTCACCGGCGTAGCGGGTCCGTGAGCCGTCTCGGCGCCGCCGAGGAGTGCTGTCCCGGCCCGCTACGCTGCTGC
>JAEYOU010000634.1 GCA_023411405.1 Pseudomonadota bacterium
ATCAGGACGTTCTCTGGCCGTATAACCCCTGCAGTCATACTGTTCTTCCTCGCCCCGCTCGTTGCCGAGTTCATGCTGGGAAACCTCGCCATCACCATGCTCCCCGTTCTTATCGTGATGGCGCCGATGTACGGCGGCGGTGCGCTCCTGATCAGGGAAGTTGTCCGGCGGACCGGCAGAAGCTGGCCGGGCATGATCGTGCTGGCCCTTGCCTACGCCGTTCTGGAAGAAGGCATCATCACCCAGTCGCTCTTCAATCCCGGCTACCTCGGTGAAAACCTTCTCGATTATGGCTTTCTGCCGTCGCCCGGCATCGCCCTCCCGTGGACGCTATACGTGCTTACCCTCCACACGGTCTGGAGCATCAGTGTACCGATAGCGCTCGTCGAGACCCTCTTCCCGGAACGCCGGACCATTCCCTGGCTCGGCCGTCCGGGACTGGTGATCACCGGTATCCTCTTCGCCGCAGGCAGCATCGCCATAGCGGCAGCCACCCTGAGCACCGAGGCCTTTGTCGCCCCCGTACCTCAACTGGCAGCCGCTGTGGTAATCATCATCGCCCTGATCGTCGCCGCATTCAGCCTGCCGCCGGCACTGCACAGGCCTGCATCCACGCGGCCGGCGCCGAATGCCTGGACGGTCGGCGCTTTCGCACTGGCAGCCGGCTCGATATTCATGCTGACAACGATATTCACGCTGACACTGCGCCTCTCACCCTGGTGGACGCCGGTGGCCCTCTTTCTTCTCCTGGACGCCGCCGTGATCGCCGCTGTCCTGTCATGGTCCGGACGGCAGGGGTGGGGCGATCGGCACCGGCTGGCGCTGGCCGGCGGGGCGCTCCTCACCTATGCCTGGTACGCGTTCCCTCAACCCTCGGTTTTTCTCGGCAATTCCGCCATCGATCTCATCGGCAACGCCGTATTCGCTGCAGGAGCGATTCTCCTGATAGCCGTAGCAGCAAGGAGGCTGCAGCGGGCGGACAGTGCCGCTTCCCTGCCCGCATAGCCATCCGGCTGACCGGGCGTGCTCCCGGCGCCCCGTAACCGGGTCAGGCCCCCCGACGCATGACCGGGGCGCCGGCCGCTCTCCAGGAACGATCACCGGGCCGGTCACGGTTCATGATCAACCTTTTCTCCAGTGCCTCAACTATACCCGGGTCAGGAGGCCGGCTATGACAGAGAAAGAGAGGATGGTATGCGGAGAACTCTATTTCGCATACGACGAAGAACTGAAGCGGGACCGCCAGAGAGCCAGAAGATTGACACGACTATTCAACGGGACGACTGAAGAGGAACTGGCATATCGGACAGAGTTGCTCAAGGAACTCTTCCAATCAACAGGCGAGCAGATCTTTATCGAACCGCCGTTTCGCTGCGATTACGGCAACCACATCCGTATCGGCGACAATTTTTACGCAAACTATGACTGCATCATCCTCGATGTCTGCGATGTAACCATAGGCGATTATGTCTTCTTCGGCCCCCGGGTCGGCCTCTATACCGCCGCGCACCCGATCGACGCAGGAGTGAGAAATGCGATTCTCGAGTATGGAAGACCGATAACGATAGGCAACAGCGTCTGGGTCGGGGCGGATGTTGTCATCAACCCCGGCGTAACAGTCGGGAACAACGTGGTTATCGGCTCAGGCTCCGTCGTGACGAAAGATATACCGGACAACGTGATCGCCGCCGGCAATCCGTGCAGGGTCCTGCGTCCGATAACGGTTGAAGATAGGGAGTACTGGGAGGAGAGAAGGAGAGAATACATGGAG
The DNA here is from genome assembly GCA_023411405.1 of Pseudomonadota bacterium. Taxonomy (GTDB): domain Bacteria; phylum Myxococcota; class Myxococcia; order Myxococcales; family Anaeromyxobacteraceae; genus Anaeromyxobacter. The sequence goes on from JAEYOU010000634.1 coordinate 1,772, forward strand.
CATTAGCCTGTGAGGGGAGCCAATATGAAGAGCTGTCGTACCAGCCGGCAGCTCCCGGAAAGGAGGTAATAGCAACTGTACGGCAGGCAGCTTTATTACCGCCACACAGGAGAGAGGATGCACGGCGGCTCATTTTGATACGGTGTTTATGAAGATTGGCGGCTGCCACGTGCAGCCAGCGTTTCAGCAAAGATAGCGCCTGCTGCTGTACTGATGACTTTAACAAGACGGCACCTGCAGATCATTAGCAAGATAACACCCTCACGTCCAATCGCCATACATCGCCGGTTGAGTACAAATTGTATTCAATTGATTATAATTAATACCCAATTGAGCCTGTTAAGTTATCAAAAGAGCACCATTTTATACTCAACAGGTCCACCCCACATACATGCTCGAAGTTCTCATCTCCTCGGAGACGAGGGTGAGACTGCTCACGCTGTTCCTCATGAATCCCGGCAAGGAGTATTACATCCGCCAGATCGAGAGGCTTGTCGCGAAGAACTACGCACTTGTCCGAAAGGAACTCGCAAGGCTTGAATCGTTCGGCCTGTTGACGTCGGAGGTGAAGGGAAACCAGACATATTACTCTGTCGACCAGGATTTCTTCCTCTACCCCGAGCTGCAGAGACTCATACTCAAGACCGAAGGGGTCGCCAGGGTGCTCAAGGACCGGCTTGACGAGATCGGAGATGCCGAATGCGTATTCATCTACGGCTCTTTCGCGAAAGGAAGCGCGGGTGCAAAGAGCGACATCGACCTCTTCATCGTCGGGGATATCGATGAAAACCGGCTGATTCCCCTGCTCAACGAGAGTGAGAGGACTCTCCAGCGGGAGATCAACTATACGCTGATACAGAAAGAAGAACTACGGGGACGCGTCGCCGAGGGGGACAGGTTCATCACCAACGTCCTGTACGGGCCAAAGATCATGATCAAGGGCGAGGAGTGCCATGGTAGAGCGGCTGGAGACAGAAGGAAAGATTGAGGGGATACCCATCGATCGGAGAACAGTCAGGGAAGCGATCGATATCGCCGAACGAGACCTTCGTGCCGCCGGGATGAACCTTGCGATCAGCGATGAATGGGCATACAACATCGCTTACAACGCGGTTCTGTCGGCAGGGCGAGCACTGATGTTTGCCCGATAATACCGCCCGAAGGGCGGGGAGGGGCACGTCTCCGTGAAGGAATTCCTGGGGTATCACCTCAGTCAGGACGAGGTCGCCGTCTTCGACCGGCTGCGGAGAAAGCGGCATATGGCCACGTATGATGTCAGTTCCATCTTCACCCATACCGACGCAGAAAGCGCAATTGCTATGGCAATAGCCCTGGTAGACACGATAAAAGGGATTCTTACAGAGGATGGATTCTTATCGTAACGCGCTGTTGAGCGAGCAGGCACGGTGCGGAGCGGCCAGCTTTACCGCCCCCCCTCTTCCCGGCCTCTACCGCGCCCTCCAGGAGTCCGGGTCTGGTCCGGAGGATCGTCGGTTTCACCGCATAACAAGAATGAACGCTGATATCCCGGCTGATGCCGCCCGGGATTTATAAGTCCGGGCAGCACAAACACTGAGTCATGAAAAGGCCCGCCGGAAACACCCCCAGCCCTGATCATCCCCCCGTCTATCTTCCCCTCATATTTTTATATGTTTATGAGTCGTCCGTGATCTACACAGACGTCTTTATCGCCGACGAGCCGACAACGCACCGCCATGCACCGGACCCGGAGATCTTTCTCCCGTATGCACGGTGGTACGCCGAATTTCTTGCAGCAAAAGAGCTGAGCCATATCGCCCGCGACAGACGGACAGGCGAGATCGCCGGGTTCATCTTCTGCCTTGACCTCGCCGGCGACCTCGGGGTCGAAGGGGCGACGATGGCGGAGTTCCTTGCCCAGTTCCGTGAAACAGTCGAGCTGATCGACGAACTGGAAGGACGGCATATCGACCGGGACAGGATCGCCGCAGGCACCGTGCTGCATATCTTCCAGATCGGCGTGGCCCGGCCGTATCGCGGGTGCGGGATGGCACAGACGATGATCCAGCGTGCGCTTATCTCTGCCCGGGAGCGTGGATTTTCCCGGGCGGTTGCCGACTGCACCGGCCCGATCTCCAGGAGAGCGTTTGAACGCTGCGGCTTTGTGCAGACAGGCTTTCTACCCTACGATTCGTTTAGCACAAACGGCGTTGCATTCTTTTCGGGCATCGACGGCGGGATCTCCCTGATGGTCAGGGAGATCGAG
>JAEYOU010000599.1 GCA_023411405.1 Pseudomonadota bacterium
TTAAAGAGTACCAGTTGTATAATTAACTCGACAAGGTGTCCGGATGTTCCGAAATGGTGTCCAGATAATTCCGAAACACTGTCCGGATGTTGCCGGAATCAGTGTCCGGATGCAGCCGAAATATGCAGTTATCTCTCTCAAATTACCAATAATGCTGATTTGGCAGAAGAACTTACGCAGGAGACATTTTATCAGGCCATGAGAACAGTTGATAAATATAGGGGAGACTGTAAACCGTCCGTATGGCTTTGTCAGATAGCAAAGTATGTCTGGTATCAGTATCTGGAAAAGAAGCAGAAGAAAGATAAAGTGTCCATAAAAGAAGTAGAAAATCAAATCTCGTCAAATGAAAATATCAATAATCAACTATGGGAGAGACAGGATAAGATAGAACTCTATAAAAGAATACAGGCATTGGAGAAAGGAGTAAAAGATGTTATATATTTAAGATTATCAGGAGATTTATCCTTTGCTGAAATCGGGGAAATAATGGGTAAGTCGGAAAGTTGGGCAAGAGTTACTTTTTATAGAGGAAAACAGCAGTTAGCGAAAGGAGTATGTATATGAGTCTGAAATGTCATATTGTAAGGGACTTGTTTCCTAATTACATAGAAAAGTTAACATCTGAGGAGACAAATCAGGAAATACGAAAGCATCTTGAGGAGTGTCCACAGTGCAGAAATGAATACGGTGTAATAAATAAGCCTATTCCTGAAATAATACAAGAAGAACTTGAAAACAACAAACAAGAGGTGAACTATTTAAAGAAATATTCAAAAAAAATGAAAAGAACATTTAAAGTAATCGGTGTATTGGTTTTTGCCATTATAGTCATTTTAGCCTATGGTTTCTACCTGTTTAGTGGTGGGCCTCCCGCAAATGATAAGGTTACGGATATTGCTCATTACAGTGAATATTTAGGCAGCAAAGGTAAACACTCGGAAGAATACCTGATTAAAAATGATATTTTTCCAGACAGTATTCCAGAATCAGCCAGGGTAGAGAGTTTTAGTTATTATTACAGCGAACTGTGGGATCCCAATTGTGTAGCCTATCTTGTATATACCTGCAATGAAGCTGAGTATGCTGCAGAGGTTAAAAGACTTTCAGGTCTCAATTCCAACAGGGATTATCTTATTTACGGTGCGAAAGGCTTTAATTATCCTGTATGTGCGATTTATACTGCTAAATCTTACGGGTATGTTTATGCTTTGGCAGATGAAAAAAACAATAGATTGATTTATGTGGAAATTACTTATTGCAATTTTTTCAGCGACATTGATTATGAAAAAATTATAGATAAAAAATATCTTCCAATAGATTTTGATGCAAAAAAGGGAAATGCAACACGCAAAGCTTTTGATGCGGGAGAAATTCGTTTAAATCAATAACAGCATTGATTACGACTTAAAATTTTATGGTTTGTATGTGAGTGCACAAGAAGAAAAAACTTATCAGTAAAGCAAGAATAAGCAAACGAAAATTGAACAATAAAATATCAGGCAATGAAATTGTCAACGCCGAATGAAAATTGATCAATGCCGCCGGGCGATAATTGACGAGTTCCAGCCACTTTAAAATTGACCACCCTGCTAAGACTTAGTCTCTTCATCGGCTAATTGATGCGGTGGTGCAATAAATCCGGCCTTGTTTCTTGATTTTAATCTGTAACTCTGTCCTCTGATATTGACGACATGAGCATGATGCAGAAGCCTATCCAGTATGGCTGTGGCAAGGGGCGTGTCACCCATGAGCTCACCCCATTCTCCAAAGCCTTTGTTACTAGTTAAAATCATACTGCCTTTTTCATATCGGGAACAGATCAACTGGAAGAACAAGTTCCCTGATACCCGGTCAAGCTGTGAGTAACCAATTTCAATTACGAGTAATCTTGGTCGTTGATAAATTTTCCACAGCCTTTCAAGGAGATCCTCACGGTCAGCTTTTCTCAAGTCATCCAAAAGCTTGTTCATACTTACAAAATAAACTGATAAACCTTGATGTATAGCTTCTGTAGCAAGGCCAATGGCCAAATGGCTTTTGCCTATACCTGGTGGACCAAGGAATATTACGTTTTCCTGTCTGTGTATGAAACTTAGCGTTTCAAGCTCTTTAATCTAACGTTCATCAAGGCTTGGTTGGAAACTGAAATCAAATTCCGCTAATGTCTTCTTGTGTGGAAGACGTGATACTTAAAGCCTTGTCTCCTCACTTCTTTTCTTTCTTGCATCTGATTCATCTTCAAGAATCCTATTCAGAAAACTCAGGTATGTACTTTCCTCTCTGGCAGCACGATCTAAATGAGCATCAATGGTAATAGCCGATTGCGATAGACCAAGAAGTTCTAGCAGATTGCGTGCTCTCTCAATTTCAACCATATTACATCACCCCCGTAAGATCTTCATATACTTGCAGAGAGCGTATCTCTACCATATCGTTTGATATTTGTATACCGTAAGGTGCTGTATATGGCTTTCCTTCCTGCTTTACAAGGCCGTCATACTGGCCCTTTGCCCAGATATGCTTTCTTGGAATATAACATACCTTGTGGTTTTGTAGGATTTCTCCTTCAGATGAAACAATAGTTAATTCAGAATTACGTTCATTAACGTATAATATATGTGCCACTCTCCTTCAGGGGCTACCTCCTTAAGAGTCTCGTCAACTCAAAAGGTAGCGTACTTTTGGAGGGTGGTCAATTTTTATCCGACTACAAGTGATCAATTTTCACTCGGCGGCTATAGTCAATTATATTTCGGCGTTGACAATAGAGAGCGAAATTGATGTGGGAACTGCAGTTTCATTGGTTATCCCCTTAGCATAATGTTACAGGAATGATACAAGTCTGTTATTACACTAATAAAATTTTTATCTATAATGACCTCATAAGTTA
>JAEYOU010000681.1 GCA_023411405.1 Pseudomonadota bacterium
ACCCTGGGTCGCGGTCGCGCGCGCGGAGCGCGATCACCCGCCGCGGCGCGCGGCCTCGAAGAGGACCTCCACGCGCCCGGTGGCGCCGTCGTGGCGCTCGACGAGCTGGGGGATGACCCGCAGGAGCACGACCTCGCTCGGCTCGATCCCCGCAGGCACCCAGCGATCCCAGGAGCGGTCCCAGAGGGACGCGGTCAGCTTCCGGTCGCGGATCACCTCGCCCTGCCCCGAGACGGAGAGGGTGGTGCCGGACGCGGAGTCGAAGAAGACGAGCGCGCACCGGGGGTCGTGCTCGAGATCGCGGCACTTGCCGCTGTCGGCGGCGCTCGCGAACCAGATCTCCTCGCCGCGGAGCGCGTGGCGCATCGCCATCGGCCGGCACCGCAGGTGACCGTCCGCCCCGCGGGTGGCGAGGATCGCCGTCCGGAACGGCGCGAGGGCGGCGGCGATGGCGCCGGGGTCGTCGGTCCGCATGGACGTCAGTCCTTCCACTTCGTGTGCGAGAGCCACTCCCGGATCGACGCCCGCCGGAAGACCCGCTGCGCGTACTCCGCCAGGCGCTCGGGGCAGGGGTCGCCGTTGTAGACGAGCCGCTGGAGCATCAGCGCGAGGTCGGCGTCGGCGAGCGTGAACGCGCCCGCCACGTGCTGGGCGCTCTGCGGCAGGAACCGGTCGGCGATCCGGACGAGCCGCTCGGCCGCGGCGCGCGCGGCGGGCGTGAACGGCTTCGGGACGTCGCCGGCGAACAGCGTGGAGGTGGGCCGCTCCTCGCGGAGGGCGAGGAGATCGCTCCGCACGAACGCCTGCACCATGCGGACCTTGGCGCGCGCCCGCGGATCCTCGGGGTAGAGGCGCGCGTGGGCGGGCGGGGGGAAGATCTCCTCGAGGTACTCGTCGATGGCCGACGACTCGGCGAGCCAGAGGTCGCCGTGGCGGAGCGCCGGCACACGACCAGTGAAGGAGGACGTCTCGTAGGGGGCCCGCTGGTGCGCGCCCTCGTCGAGGTCGAGGACCTCCATCCGGAAGGGGAGGCCCTTCTCCTTCAGCGCGACGAAGACGGAGAAGACGTAGGGGCTGGTCCAGCTGGAGTTGCCGTGGAGGACGAGCTCGTCGGACATGTGGGCGTCTTAGCAGCCGCCACGGCGGGGTGCAACGGAGCGTGCACCAGGCCGGCCCCGGCGGGCCGGCCGTGGTGCACCGCGCGGCCCGGCTACTGCGGCTTGAGCGGCGAGGCCGGGGGCGGCGGCAGCTGCGCCGGCGGGGCCTTCGTCACCTCGAGGAGCTCGATGTCGAAGTTGAGGACGGAGTTGGCGGGGATGTTCGGCCGGCCCTGGGCGCCGTAGGCGAGATCGGAGGGGCAGACGACCTTGGCGCGCCCGCCGACCTTCATCTTCTGGAGCGCCTGCGTCCAGCACGGGACCACGCCCTGGAGCGAGAACTCCGCGGGCTCCTTCCGCTTGCGCGAGTCGTCGAACGTGCTGCCGTTCACGAGCGTCCCGGTGTAGTGCACCTTGACCTTGTCCGACGGCCCGGGGCTCGCGCCGGTCCCTTCCTTCACGGGGATGACGATCGCGCCGCCCGCGGTCTTGACGGCGCCCTTCTGCTTCGCCTGCTCCGCGACGTACGCGTCGCCCTTGGCCTTGTCCTTCTGCGCCTTCTGCTCCATCCGGCCCCGGGCGAAGGCGTTGATGTTCTCCATCGTCTCCTGGTCCTGCGTCAGCTTGGACGGATCGGCGATGCCCTGGCGGATGGCGGCGATGACCTTCTCGGCCTCCGCGCTCGAGAGCCCGAGGCTCTCGAGGCTCTTGCCGATCGAGAGGCCGATGTCGCGGAGCGCCTTCTCGGGGTCGGCCTTCTTCGCGGGTGCCGGCGCGGCGGGCTTGGCCGGCTGCTTCTGCTGCGGTTCCGCGGCGAACGCGGGGCGCGCGAGCGCCAGCGTCAGGGCGGCGATGGTGAGGGCTCTCATGGGACGCTACGACCTTTCTCGACCGGCTCCGTCGTGGCCGGGACCGGCGCCGCCTGGGGAGGGCGATCGGGCTGGGCTGCGGCGCGTGCGTCCAGCTCGTCGAGCTTGCGGTGGAGGAAGCGGAACACGGCCACGAAGACGCTCATGACCGGCGCCGCGAGGAGCGCGCCGGCGATGCCGGCGCTGCGCTCGCCGACCACCAGGGCGAGCACGATGAGGACGGGGTGGATCCGGGCGGCGTCGCCCATGATCTTCGGGTTCAGGACATAGCTCTCGAGCGCGTGGATCCCGATGATCCAGGCGAGGGCGAGGAGCGCCCGCGTCGGGCCGCCGGAGCCGAGCGCGAGGAGCACGATCGGGACCGACGAGATGAAGGTCCCGAAGAACGGGATGACGTAGAGGATCGTGGCGAGGAAGGCGAGCGCGTACGCGAACGGGATCTTGAGGAGGAGGAGCCCGACGAGCGTGAGCACCCCGTTCACCAGCATGATGGTGAGCTGGCCGCGGACGACGCCGGAGAGCCCGACGTCGATCCCGTGCAGGAGGCGGCGGAGCTCACCCCGGTGGCTCCCCGGGACCAGCGACTCCGACCAGCGGAGGATCCGGGGCGCGTCCATCGAGAGGAACGCGGTGAGCATGAAGAAGAGGATGACGAAGAAGACCGCGCGGAACGCGCCGCCGATGAGGCTGCGGGAGAGCGCCACCACGTCGCCGAGCTGGCCGCGGAGCCCGCGCGACGCGTCGTGCAGGACGTCGGCGATCCCCTTCGAGATGTCCACGCTGAACGTCGACTCTGCCTGCCCGTCGGCCGGCGCGACGTCGAGCGGGATGCCGTGGCGCTTCAGGTACGCGTCGATCGACTGCGCCCACTCCTCGAGACGCTCGGGGGTGAGCCCGGCCAGGAAGTCCCGCAGCTCGGTCAGCCCGCGCACCGCCTCGCGGTAGACCTGCGGCATGATCGAGACGGCGACGATCCACACCAGGACCCCGAGCACCACGTAGACCACGAGCACCGCGAGCCAGCGGGGGAGGGGCCATCCCCGGAGCCGGAGCCGGGCGAGCCGGACGATGACGGGATCGATGACGTAGGCGGCGAGCGCCGAGAGGATGAAGGGGAGGATCACCGGCGCCGCGAAGACGACCAGCGTCAGGACGAGCCCCCACATGGCGACCGCGGGCGCGAGCAGGCGAGCGCGCGGACGCTTCCAGAGCGGCAGGTCGGAACCCATGAGCCCGGGGAGTCTCACCGATCCTGGGGGGACTCGCCCGGTTTTTTTCGCGGGGTCGTCGGGGGTACACCCCGCGCCCGCGCCCGCGCCCGTGCCCGAGGCACGGACGCGCCGCTACTCCTCCAGCGTCGAGGTGTCGCCCTCGGGCAGGCCCTGGGCGCGCGCCTTGAGGACGCGGCGCATGATCTTCCCCGAGCGCGTCTTGGGGAGCGCGTCCACGAACACGACGCGCTCCGGCCTGACGATCGGGCCCATGTGCTGCGCGACGTGCGTCCGCACCTCCTCGGCGAGATCGTCCGACGCCTTGAAGCCCTGGCGGAGCAGGCAGTAGGCGTGGATCGCCTGCCCCTTCACCTCGTGCGGCAGCCCGATCACGGCCGCCTCGGCGACGGCGGGGTGCGAGACGAGCGCGCTCTCGATCTCGGCCGTGCCCAGGCGGTAGCCCGACACCTTGATGACGTCGTCCGTGCGACCGATGACCCAGTAGTACCCGTCCTTGTCGCGCTTGGCCGAGTCTCCCGCCATGTAGCGGCCGGGGTACTTGGACCAGTACTGCTTCACGAAGCGCTCGGGGTCCTTGTAGATGGTGATCGCCATCCCGGGCCAGGGCCTGTCCAGCGTCAGGAAGCCCTCCTCGCCGTCGGGCACCGGCTTCCCGTGCTCGTCGAGGATCGACGCCTGCTGGCCGAAGAACGGCCGCGTGGCCGAGCCCGGCTTGAGCGGCATCGAGGGGACCGGCGTGATCTGGAACATGCCGGTCTCGGTCTGCCACCAGGTGTCCATGATCGGGCAGCGGCCCTTGCCGATGACGCGGTGGTACCACTTCCACGCCTCGGGGTTGATCGGCTCGCCCACCGAGCCGAGGAGCCGCAGGCTCGAGAGATCGTGGCGGTTGGGCCACGACTCGCCGAAGCGCATGAGCCCGCGGATGGCGGTCGGGGCGGTGTAGAGGATCGTGACTCCGTACTTCTCGACGAGCTGCCACCAGCGGTTCGGGTACGGGAACGTCGGCGCGCCCTCGTACATGAAGCCGGTCGCGCCCATGAGGAGCGGCCCGTAGACGATGTACGAATGGCCGGTCACCCAGCCCGGATCCGCCGCGCACCAGTAGCGGTCCTCGTCGCGCACGTCGAAGACGTACTTGAGCGTGGCGTGGATGCCGACCATGTAGCCGCCGTGGCCGTGGACGAGCCCCTTCGGCTTCCCGGTCGTACCCGAGGTGTAGAGGATGTAGAGCGGGTCGCCGGCGTCCATCACCTCCGTCTCGCACCGGTTGGTGGCGAGCGGGAGCTTCATGAGCTCGTGGTACCAGTAGTCCCGGCCCGGCTCCATCTTCACCTCGTGGCCGGTCCGCTGGACGACGATCACCGTCTCCACCGTGGGGCAGCGGCGGACCGCGTCGTCGATGGTCTTCTTGAGCTCGACGATCTTGCCGTTCATGTAGCCGCCGTCGGCGGTGATGACGACGCGCGACTCGGAGTCCTCGATCCGGCCCTGGAGCGAGTCCACGGAGAACCCGCCGTAGACGACGGAGTGGATGGCCCCGACCTTCGCGCAGGCCAGCATGGCGATCACGATCTCGGGGACACGGGGCATGTAGATCGTCACCCGGTCGCCCTTCTTCACGCCCATCGCCTTGAGCACGTTCCCGAAGCGGCTCACCTCACGGTTGAGCGCGAAATACGAGTACGTACGGACCTCGGAGTTCTCGCCCACCCAGACCAGCGCGAGCTTGTTCTTCCGGTAGGTCTTCTGGTGCCGGTCGAGCGCGTTGTGGACGATGTTGCACCGGCCGCCCTTGAACCACCTGTAGAAGGGCTTCTCGCTCGCGTCGCACACCCGGTCCCACTTCTCGAACCACTCGAGCTCCTCGGCCTCCGCGGCCCAGAAGGCCTCCGGATCCTCGAGCGCCTCGCGGGCCGTCGCGTCCCAGTCCTTGACGCGCGCGCCGGCGACGACCTCCGCCGACGGGTGGAAGACCTCGCCCTCCAGCTCCTGCGTCCTCGGGCTCATGGCGGCTCCTCTCGAGGCGTCCGCGACGCCGGTGTGGATGTCTGGCCGTGCTCCGGGCGCGAAACATTGTCGCGGCGATCGGCGCGGCACCCGGCCCGGGTGGGGGGCGTCGAGACTCGCTTGGGCTCCTCCTGGGACCGCGACGAGCCCGCTCCCGCGCCCGAGCCCGGGGGACCGCCCGCGGGCACGGGAGGTTTACCCTCGCACCACCCGTCGGTATCCTCGCGTGGTGATCGTCCCCGGACTCCTCTCGCGTGGCGACGTGGTGCGGGTGATCGCCCCCGCGAGCCCGTTCGACCCCGAGCTCCTGGCCCAGGGCCTCGTCGCGCTGCGCGACCGCCTGGGGTTCGTGCCCCGCCACCGCGACGACATGTTCTCGCGCCGGCGGTACCTCGCCGGCGACGACGCGCGGCGTCTCGAGGAGTGGCGCGAGGCGGTGGCCGATCCGGAGGCGCGGGCGATCTTCTGCGCCCGCGGCGGCTACGGGACCATGCGGATCCTGCGGGGGGTGGAGGCGGCGCCGCTCCTGGCGCGCCCCAAGGTGCTCGTCGGGTTCTCCGACATCACCGCCCTCCACGCGGTGCTCAACGGCGCCGGCCTGGCCACGGTGCACGGTCCCGTCCTCACCCAGCTCGGCCGCGCGCCCGAGGCGGCGGTCGAGCACCTGGCCGCGCTCCTGACGCAGGGCCCGGTGGCCGGGGCGGACGGGGCGCCGGGGCCAGGCGCCGGGCTCCCCGGGACGGCGGTGATCCGGCCCGGCGTCGTGGAGGGTCCGCTCCTCGGCGGCTCGCTCACGCTGCTCGCGCACCTGTGCGGCACCGGCCTGCTGCCGAGCCTCGCCGGCGGGATCCTGGCCCTCGAGGACGTGGACGAGAAGCCGTACCGGCTCGACCGCTACCTGACGCAGCTCCGGCTCGCCGGGGCGCTCGAGGGTGTGGCCGGGATCGCGCTCGGCCAGTTCACGGACTGTGACGCGCAGGGGGTCCGGGGCGAGGACGTCGTGCGCGACTGGGCCGCCGAGCTGGGGGTGCCCGCGGTCCAGGGGCTCCCCTTCGGCCACGAGGACGCCAACTTCGCGGTGCCGCTCGGCGCGCGGGCGCGGCTCGTCGCGCCCGCGCCGGGAGAGCCGGGGCCCCCGCGCCTGGTGTTCACGGGGTGGGCGGAGCGAGGAGCGGCGGCGCCCGTGTAGCGCGTGCTACGCTGTGCCGATACCCCGAACCTCGTCCGGAGCCTCGATGAAGACCTGGAGCGCCTCTCTCGTTCACCTTGCGTGCATCGCCCTCCTCCTGCTCGGCTGCGCCAGCGGCCAGCAGGGCGCCCCGCCCCGGGCCGTCGCTCCCCCCGGCTCGCCCGTCGCCCTCCATGGCCGCCTCCGCGCCTGCGGCAACCGGATCTGCGGCCAGCACGGCAACCCGGTGCAGCTGCGCGGCATGAACTTCTTCTGGAGCAACACCGGCTGGGGCGGGGAGCGCTTCTTCCAGGCCCAGGCCGTGGACACGCTCGTCGACCAGTGGCACGCCACCCTGGTCCGCGCGGCGCTGGGGATCCAGAACAACGGCGGCTGGCAGGTGGACCGCGAAGGCAACGAGGCGCGCGTCCGGGCTGTGGTGGACGCGGCGATCGCCCGCGGCGTCTACGTGATCGTGGACTGGCACAGCCACGCCCTCCTGGAGCAGGAGGCGGTGGAGTTCTTCTCGCGCTGGGCGGCGGAGTACAAGGACGCGCCCAACCTGATCTGGGAGACCTTCAACGAGCCCAAGCGCCACGACTGGGTCGAGGAGCTCGTGCCGTACCACGCGGCGGTGATCCGGGCGATCCGCAAGGCCGGGAGCCGCAACCTCGTCGTGCTGGGGACGCCGGCCTGGTCGCAGGACGTGGACTCGGCGGCGCTGGACCCGGTGACGAGCGACAAGAACATCGCCTACGCCCTCCACTTCTACGCCGCCACGCACAAGCAGTCGCTGCGCGACAAGGCCGACTTCGCGCTGAAGCAGGGCGTGCCGATCATGGTCACCGAGTGGGGGAGCTGCAACGCGGACGCAGACGGCACGATCGACGTCGCCGAGACGAAGCGGTGGCTCGACTGGATGGACCAGAACCAGGTGAGCTCCGCCAACTGGTCCCTCAACGACAAGCGGGAGGCGGCCAGCGCGCTCGTCCCGGGGGCGCCCGCCGGCGGCTGGACCGACGCCCACCTCACGCCCTCGGGCGTGCTGGCCAAGGAGTACATCTCCGCCGGGGCGCGGTGAGGGGAGCGGGCGCCGCGCGGTGACGCTGGGCCACCGCGACGGCGCCCCCGTGCGCCGGGGTCAGTGCACCATCAGCTCCCAGAGCGAGATGCCCCAGGGCGTCGCCCGCTCCTCGCTCACGAGCCGCACCCACCGCACGCGCTCCCGGGGAAAGGTGGCCACCTCGACGTCGCCCCGGGACGCGGGCTGGGAGAACAGCCTCTTCCAGGAAGCGCCGTCCGCCGATCCCTCCAGGCGGTAGGACGCGGCCCGCGCGATCTCCCAGAAGAGCGTCACCGCCTGCACCTCCCGCGGCGACCCCAGGTCGACGGTGAGGGACTGGCCGTCCTCGTGCGCGCTGCTCCATCGAGTCCCGAGGTCGCCGTCCACGGCTCGGCCGGCGGCGAGGGTCGCGCTCTCGTCGCTCGACGAGCGCGCCTGGGCCTTCCTGGCGAGGTTCCTCGGGACGACGGTGAGCCGGTGCCGGCCGGGTGAGACGACGCGCGTGCCGTCGGAGAGCGTGGCCACCAGCTCGAGGGCGTAGGTCTGCAGCATCTTCGGCGTGAAGGTGAGCCGGTACGGCGCGGCGCGCGACGACGCGAGGACCCGACCCGCGGCGACCAGCTCGATCCGCGCGATCGGCGTGCGCGCCTCGACCCTGGGGGTCACCGTGAGGGCCCGCGCCTCGTGCAGGAGGCCCGGGAGCTTCGCGCCCTCGAGCGTCACGCGCGCCGCCCGGGGCGGGTGCTGGTAGAAGAACTCCATGACCCGGTCGGTCGCGCCGGGCACCCACGCGTGGCCGCCGCCGGAGTAGGTGACGCCGTGCACGGGCGCGCCACCTCCCGCGTAGCGGACCGCGCTCACCCCGGCGTCGAGCCGGACGGTGGTGGGCGAGGCCCGGGCGCCGTTGCGGCGCGCCCAGTACCCGAGCCCTTCCTTCACGCTCAGCGAATAACCGGGGAAGCCCTGCAGCGGCACGACCGCGTCGTCCGCGGCGTGCTGGTGCAGGAGGGCGACCGGGCGGGCGCCGTCCGTGCCCGGCGCGCCGCGCGGGGCGACGAGCACCCCCGACACCGGCGCGATCGCCGCCACCAGCTCGGAGAGCTCGAGCCCGACGCGGTACGACATGAAGCCGCCCATCGAGTGGCCGGTCACGTACACGCGCCGTGGATCCGCGCCGAAGGCCGCGGTCGCCTCCGTGATGAGCCGGCGCAGGAACCCCAGGTCGTCGGCCGGGCCGGCGCTCCCGGGCTCCACCTCCCAGTCGGGCCCGGCCGCGTCCGGGTAGAGCATGACGAAGTCGAGCCGCGCCGCGTGGGCGTCGAGCCCGGTGGCCTGCAGGGCCGCGCCGCTCGCGCCGCGGCCGTGGAGCCCCACCAGCAGCGAGATCGGCGC
>JAEYOU010000042.1 GCA_023411405.1 Pseudomonadota bacterium
CTCCCGTTCGCGCGCGTGCTCCGATCGCTCACGCTCGGGCGCCTGCGCCATGGTCGGCTCGCCCCGTCGGGCCCGGCCGGCCGCCTGTGGGGCGTTGCTTGTGGCGGCTCGGCTGCGGGTACGACGAACATCTCGTCACGGCCAGCTCCACGGCGTGGGACCGCGCGGCGGCGTCCATACGTACCCGGGCATGAACGGCTCGAGCGTAACGCCTGCCTTCACTGCCGTGACGATTCACTTCTGCGCCGGCGTGGACTGCGGGGACGATGCTCTGCTCGCGAGCGCCCTCTCCCAACGGCTGCCAGCGGACCATCGACAGACGGACGAGGCCTTGGCTGCGATCGCGGGTGCGCTGTTCGAGAAGGTCGTGCGCGACGACGTGCCAGCACGCGCGAGGGACGAGCAGGACATTGAACGATCCAGAGCGCTCGTGCTTCGACAGGCTCGGCACGAGCGGGCTTTCGCGAGCGCGCAGAAGAACTGTAGCTCCAGGACGCCCCGTAGCCGAGCCGCCACAAGCAACGCCTCCAGGCGGACGGCCGGGTCCGCCGGAGCGAGCCGACCATGGCGCAGGCGCCCGAGCGCGAGCTGACGAGGAACGCGCGCGACCCGGAGTGAATGCGCGCGGCGCCGATGTTCGAGGCGGCCACCCGCGCGAAGCGCGGAAGTGGCCGCCGAGTTTCGGCGCCGCGCACGCTGGATCCGCTCCGGCCCGCGCGCGGCATACAACCGCCTGCGGCGCCGAGCATTCGACCTGGTCGGCGAGCCCGGCGGGCCCGGGCGGCCGCCCACGGCAACGCGCCCCAGGCGAGGCGTACGGCAAACGCACGCGGAGCAACGGCAGCTTCGTGCTTCGACAACCCGAACCGGGCACGGGCACGGGCGCGGGCGCGAAGACGCTAGACGTTCGGCGTCGCCGAGACCTCGCCGATCGGCCGGATGAGCACCTGCCGCGGCTTGACGCCGTTCGCCGGCCCCACGATCCCCTCGCGCTCCATCCGCTCGACGATCTTCGCGGCCTTGTTGTAGCCGAGGCGCATCTCGCGCTGGAGCTTCGAGACCGAGACCTCCTCCATGCGCGAGACGAGGTCGACCGCCTGGTCGTAGACCGGATCGTCCTCGTCGTCGCCGCCCCGCTCGCCCGCGCCCTCGCGCGCCTTGAGGATCGACTCGTCGTAGACCGGCCGGCCCTGCTCCTTGAGGAAGGCGACCACGCGGTGCAGCTCCTCCTCCGACACGAACGCGCCCTGCACGCGGGTGATGGGCTGCGTGGCCGTGAGGATCAGCATGTCGCCGTCGCCCAGCAGCGTCTCCGCGCCGGGGCCGTTGATGATGGTCTGCGAGTCGTGGCGCGACGCGAGGCGGAAGGAGATGCGCGCCGGGAAGTTGTTCTTGATCATCCCGGTGACGACGTCCGTCGAGGGCCGCTGCGTCGCGACGATGAGGTGGATGCCCGTGGCGCGCGCCTTCTGGGCGAGGCGGGCGAGCGAGATCTCCACCTCGCGCGGCGCCGTCATCATGAGGTCGGCGAGCTCGTCGATCACCACCACGATGTACGGCAGCTTCTTCGGCAGCGACGGCTCGTCGCGCGCCGCGACCGGATCGGCGGGCGGCGGCGCGGTCGGGTCCTCGAACTCCGCGCGCCTCGCCGCGTCCTCCGGGTAGAGCTCGAACCGCTTCGGCTCCGCCGGGCGCCCCTCCGCGCCGGTGCCCTCCGCCTCCGCGGCCGCCTCGGCGCGCGCGCGCGCCTCGGCCTCGTCCTCGGTCTCGCCCGAGGTCACGTCGATGACCACGAGCTTCTTCGGCGGGGCGAGCTCCGGGTCGTCGAAGCTCCGGCCCTCGGCGCGGAGCTTCTCGACCTTCGTGTTGTAGCTACGCAGGTCCTTCGAGCCGGTGTCGGCCAGGACCTGCGTCCGCCGCTCCATCTCGTCCACCGCCCACTGCAGCGCGCGCGCCGCCTTCTGCGGATCGGTCACGACCGGCAGGAGCAGGTGCGGGATGTCCTCGTACGCGGACAGCTCCGTCATCTTCGGATCGACCATGATCATCCGCACCTCGGCCGGCGACTGCCGGAAGAGGAGCGAGAGGATCATCGTGTTGAGGCCGACCGACTTGCCGGAGCCGGTGGTGCCGGCGATGAGGAGGTGCGGCATCCGCTGGAGGTCGACGCAGTAGGGGACGCCCTCGATGTTCTTGCCGAGGCCGAGCGGCAGGAACCCGCCCGCGGAGGCGAACGCCTCGGACTCGAGCAGATCGCGCAGCCAGACCGTGGCGCGGTCCTTGTTCGGCACCTCGATGCCGACGACGCCCTTGCCCGGGATCGGCGCGATGATGCGGATCCGCGTGGCGCTGAGCGCCATCGTGAGCTCCTTGTCGAGGTTCTCGATGCGGGCGAGCTTCACGCCCGCCACCGGCGAGAACTCGTAGAGCGTCACCACCGGCCCGGGCCGGATGTGCTTGATGACCCCCTCGACGCCGTGCTGCTTCAGGGTGGCGACGATGATGTCCGCGGCCTGCGTGAGCCCCTTCTCGTCGAGGTCGCGCGCCTTCTCGTCGTGGACGTCGAGGAGGTCGGTCGCGGGCAGCCGGAACACCGAGCCCGACTTCTGGAAGTCGAAGCTCGGGACGTCCTTCTTCTTCCCCTTCTTCTTCCCGCGCTCGAGCAAGGCCTGCGAGACGATGATCTCGGGCTTCGCGGAGACGGGCTCGAGCCGCCGCGGCGGCTCCTCCGGCTCCGGCGCGGGCTCGGCCCGCTCGGCCCGGCGCCGCTTCGAAGCGGCCGGCGCGGCCTCCTCGGCCTGCGGCGCATGCG
>JAEYOU010000057.1 GCA_023411405.1 Pseudomonadota bacterium
GCGCCGATCGGATGGCCGCCGGCTACCTCGCCCTCTACGGCGCGCTCGGCGCGCGCCCGCACGTCGAGGTGGGAGCCCCAGGCGCAGCGCGGCGGGAGCCGGCGCACCCCCCGGGGGTCCGAGGGACGCAGGAGCGTCCCCCGGCCGTCCCGATGCGGTCCCGGAGCGACGCCTCCGGTGCGGGGGCGCAACCCCCGTCGGAAAGGTGACGTCCGGTGAAGATCGCGTTGTTCGTGCACTCGCTGCGATCCTGCTGGAACCACGGGAACGCCCACTTCCTGCGCGGCGTCGCGGCCGAGCTGGCGGCGCGCGGCCACGAGGTCGTCGCCTGGGAGGAGGAGGGCGCGTGGAGCGCGGAGAACCTGGTCCGCGATCACGGCCCGGGGGCGCTCGCGCTCTGGCGCGAGGCGTACCCGGCGCTCGAGGTGCGGACCTATCCGCCGGGCGGCCCGGATCTCGGCGCGGCGCTCGACGGCGTCGCGCTCGCGATCGTGCACGAGTGGAACCGGCCGGAGCTGGTCGCGCGGATCGGCGCCGAGCGGCGGCGGCGCTCCGGCCTGCGGCTCTACTTCCACGACACCCACCACCGCGCGGTGACCCGCCCGGAGGAGCTCTTCCAGTTCGACCTCTCGGAGTACGACGTCGCGCTCGCGTTCGGCGCGGTGCTCCGCGAGGTGTACCTCCGGCGCGGCGCCGCGGCGCGCGTCGAGGTGTGGCACGAGGCGGCGGACGTGCGGGTGTTCGTGCCGCTCGAGGCGGCGCACGACGGCGATCTCGTCTTCGTCGGGAACTTCGGGGACGACGAGCGGACCGCGGAGCTGCGCGAGTTCCTCCTCGAGCCCGTGCGCGCGCTCGGCCTCGCGGCCACGGTGCACGGCGTCCGCTGGCCGGCGCACGGCCTCGCCGCCCTGGCCGCGGCGGGCGTCGCGTTCGGCGGCTGGCTGCCGAACCACCGCGTCCCCGCGGTCCTCGCGCGTCACCGCGCCGGGGTCCACGTCCCGCGACGGCCGTACGCCGCCGCGCTCCCCGGCATCCCGACGATCCGGGTGTTCGAGACGCTCGCGTGCGGGGCGCCGCTCGTGACCGCGCCCTGGGAAGACGCCGAGGGGCTCTTCCGGCCCGGGCGCGACTACCTCGTCGCGCGGAGCGGAGCGGAGATGGCGCGCCACCTCCGGGCGCTGCGCGAGGAGCCGGAGCTCGCGCGCGCGGTCGCGCGGAGCGGCCTCGAGACGGTGCGCGCGCGCCACACGGTCGCGCACCGCGTGGACGAGCTGCTCGCGATCCACACGTCGCTCGCCGGATCCGGAGTCCCGCGCCGCCCGGCGGCGGAGGCCCTCCCCGCGTAGGAGCAGACCCTTGGTCCCTGGATCGACGACTCGTTTCCCTGGCGAGGGCGCGGAGCGCGCCCTCATCTCTCTCGCGGTCGCCGCGGCGGTGGCCCTGCTCTGGGCGGGCCGGACGCTGCTCGTCCCGACCGCGCTCGGGCTCGTGCTCGCCGCGACCGTCTCCCCGCTGGTCGGCTGGCTCGAGGCACGGAAGGTGCCCCGCTGGCTGGCGGCGACGATCGGGACGCTCGTGGCGACCGGCGCCGTCGCCGCGCTCGGCGTCGTGCTCTACCAGTCCGTCTCGGAGCTCTGGGAGCAGCTCCCCTCGTACCAGGTGAGGCTGGACGAGCTCTGGAGCGACGCCCGCCGCCACTTCCTGCGACTCCAGGCCCAGTCGGAGAAGCTCGTCACCAGCCCCCGCCGCCCCGGCCAGGTCCAGATCCAGGAGAGCGTCCCCTGGGCCAGCCTCCTGCTGGGCACCGCCGCCGGCGTGGCGACGCTGCTCGGCGAGGCGACCGTGGTCGTGTTCCTCGTCTACTTCGGCCTCGCGGAGGGGCCGCGCTGGGTCGAGAAGACGATGATCGTGGCCGGCGCGAAGCGCGACCAGGTCGTCGAAGCGCTCGCCGAGCTCCGGCGGGACGTCGCGCAGTACATGCTCAACCGCGTCGTCCTCAACGCGATCCTGGGCGTCGTCACCGCGATCGTCTTCGCGATCTACGGGCTCGAGCACGCCGCGGTCTGGGGGCTCACCACCGGGCTCCTCCACCTCATCCCGTACATCGGCCCCGCGGTCGGCCTGGTCCTGCCCACCGGGATGGCGCTGCTGCAGTGGGGCTCGCCAGCGCGGGTCCTCGGCGTCGCCGCCATCTACGTCGTGCTCGTGTCGATCCAGGGGAACGTCGTCGATCCGATCTTCCTGGGGAAGCAGCTCCGTCTGAGCGCGCTGGTGGTGTTCCTGGGTTCGCTGGTCTGGTTCCTGCTGTGGGGGCCGATCGGCCTGTTCCTCGCGGTCCCGCTGCTCTCGACCCTGCGCGTGGTCTGCAAGCACACGCTGCGGTTCCGGCCCGTGGCGGAGTTCCTGGCGGAGTGAGGCCGAGCGGGGCCCCCACCTCGCCCTTCACTGTACGCGGAATGCCCCTCCGCGGGCGCCCTGTTCCGCCACCGTGCACGCGTCCTCCCCACGCAAGCCTTCGCTCCGCAGGGCGATGGAGTTCCTCCGCCCGTACCGCGGGAGCGTGACCCTGCTCCTCGTCCTCGCCGTGGCGCTCGCGGCGGTGAACGCCGCGGAGCCGCTGGCGCTGCGCTCGGCCTTCGACGCGCTCGCCGTGCGGGAGGGGAAGAGCCCGCTCGCCCGGGCACTCCTCGCGCTGGTGGCGCTGGGGCTCGGCCGCGAGGCGCTCGCCGCCTGCTCCAACTGGCTCACCTGGCGCACGCGCATCGGCATCCAGTACGGGCTCACCGAGGCCACGGTGGGGCGGCTCCACCAGCTCCCCGTGAGCTTCCACAAGGCCGAGGGCGTCGGCGCGCTGATGACCCGGCTCGACCGGTCCATCCAGGGGCTCGTGGGCGCGCTCGCCGACCTCGCGTTCAACGCCCTCCCCGCGCTCGTCTACCTGGTGCTCTCGGTGGCGGTGATGCTGCGGCTCGAGTGGCGCCTCGCGGTGCTCGTGCTCGTCTTCGCGCCCGTGCCGGCGCTGGTGGCGCGCCTCGCCGCGCCGATGCAGACCCGGCGCGAACGGAGCCTGCTGGAGCGCTGGGTGAACATCTACTCTCGGTTCAACGAGGTCCTGGCCGGGATCGTCACGGTCAAGAGCTTCACCATGGAGGAGGCCGAGAAGCGGCGGTTCCTCTCGGAGGTGAACGGCGCCAACGAGGTGGTGATCCGGGGCGTGGGGGTGGACTCCGGGGTGGGCGCGGCCCAGAACCTCGCCCAGATCGCCGCCCGGGTCGCGGCGCTCGTCGTCGGCGGCGGCCTCGTGCTCGCCGGCGACATGACCGTGGGCACCCTGGTGGCCTTCCTCGGCTACGTGGGCGGGCTGTTCGGGCCGGTGCTCGGCCTCGCCGGGACGTACAAGTCGATCCGCACCGCGCGCGTCTCGCTCGAGGAGGTGTACGGCATCCTCGACGCGCAGGATCTCCTCGGGGACGCGCCCGACGCCGTGGACGTGGTGGGGCTGCGGGGCGACCTGGCGTGGGAGGGCGTCCGGTTCGGCTTCGGCGACGGGCCGCCGGTGCTCGACGGCGTGGACCTCCGGGTCCGGGCGGGCGAGCGCGTCGCGATCGTCGGCCCGTCCGGCTCCGGGAAGTCCACGCTGGTCTCGCTGCTCCAGCGGTTCCACGACCCCGCGGAGGGCGCCGTGCGCGTGGACGGGATCGACGTGCGCCGCCTCAAGCAGCTCTCGCTGCGGCGACAGGTGGGCGTCGTCTTCCAGGACTCGATGCTGTTCAACGAGACCGTCCGGGCCAACATCGCCTACGGCCGCCCGTCCGCCACCCGGGCCGAGATCGAGGCGGCGGCCCGGGCCGCCAACGCGCACGACTTCATCCTGCGGCTCCCGCAGGGCTACGAGACCGTCGTCGGCGAGCGCGGCTGCCGCCTCTCGGTCGGGGAGCGCCAGCGCATCTCGATCGCGCGGACGCTGCTCAAGGATCCCGCCGTCCTGATCCTCGACGAGCCCACCTCGGCCCTCGACGCGGAGTCGGAGGCGCTGGTGAGCGAGGCGCTGGAGCGCGTGGCGCACGGGCGGACCACGCTGGTCATCGCCCACCGGCTCTCCACCGTGGTCGGCGCCGACCGGATCGTGGTGCTCGAGCGCGGGCGGATCGTCGAGCAGGGGAGCCACCGCGAGCTGGTGGCGGCCGGCGGGACCTACGCCGGGCTGGTCGCCCGGCAGACGAAGGGGTTCTTCCCGCTCGCGGCCTGATCCGCCGCGCGGGCGGCGCGGTGGCCGATCCCTAGATTTCGGGCGACAGCGGCGCGGCGCGGGCGGGGCCCTGGGCCTCTTCACCCTCCGCTCGCTCTCCCGGCTCCTCACCGCGCGCGGGCGCGGGCGCCCCTGTCGCCTTTACGGCCTCGGCTCCGGCGGACTTACAGCGCCCGCGACCGGGATCGCTCGAACCCGGCGGAATCCTGCGTCGACGCGCTGGGCACGCTCATTGCGAGCGGGGTGAAGTCGCACACGCCCACACGTCCGCCAGGAGGACCGATGAACCGAGCTCCCACCGCCAGCAGCACCCTCGACCAGTACCTCCGCGAGATCAACCAGGTCCCGCTGCTCACGGTCGAGGAGGAGCGGCGGCTCGCCCGCCAGTTCCGTGGGGAGGGGGACAAGCGGGCGGGCCACCGGCTGGTCGAGGCCAACCTGCGCTTCGTGGTGAAGGTCGCGTTCGAGTACCGCTCGTACGGGCTGCGGATGGCGGACCTCATCCAGGAGGGGAACATCGGCCTGATGAAGGCCGTGCAGAAGTTCGATCCGGACAAGGAGATCCGGCTCATCTCGTACGCGGTCTGGTGGATCCGTGCCTACATCCAGAACCACATCCTGAAGTCCTGGTCGCTCGTGAAGATCGGGACCACGCAGGCGCAGCGGAAGCTGTTCTTCTCGCTCGCCCGCACCCGGCACGAGATCGAGCGGCTCACCCCCGGCGCGAGCCTCGACGAGGGCGTCGATCCCGCGGCGGTCGCGAAGAAGCTGCGGGTGCGGCCGAGCGACGTCGTCGAGATGACCCAGCGCATGGAGGGGCGCGACCTCTCCCTCGACGCTCCCGTGGCCGACGGCACCAGCACGCACCTCGAGTTCACCGCCTCCGGCGGCGAGGGGCAGGACGCCGAGCTGGCGCAGGCCCAGGAGGAGGCGCTCATCAACCGGAAGGTCGCCGAGGCCCTGGCGCGGCTCGACCCGCGCGAGCGCCACATCGTCGAGGCCCGGATCATGGGCGACGGCAAGGAGACCCTCCGGGATCTCGGCCACCACTTCGGGTTCTCGCGCGAGCGGGCCCGCCAGCTCGAGATCCGCGCGCTCGACAAGCTCCGCCGCGAGCTCGAGCCGCTGGCGAGCGAGGTGGGGTGGCCCCTGGGGGCGGATGGGAACGCGGTCGCGGAGTGAAGGGGCGAGAAGCCGGGTGCGGGACCCGCTCCCGGTCTTCCCTCGGGCACGGGCACGCAAGCGGCTACGGCTCGTTCACGGGGTCCGGTGCACGGAGAACGCCCCCGGCCCCTGTGCCGTCGGGAACAGCTCCATCACGGTGACGTCCACGTGCGGAGGGCGCGTGACGCAGTAGAGGATCGCGTCCGCGACGTCGTCGGCGCCGAGCGGCTGCATGCCCTGGTAGACCTGGGCCGCCTTCTGCTCGTCGCCCGAGAAGCGCACGACCGAGAACTCGGTCTCGACCATGCCCGGCTCGATGCAGGTGACCCGCAGCGGGGTCCCCACGAGGTCGGCCTTCAGGTTCATCGTGAACTGCCGGACGAACGCCTTGGTGGCGCCGTAGACGTTGCCGCCGGGGTACGGGAACGTGCCGGCGACCGAGCCGAGGTTCACGACGTGGCCGCGGCCGCGCTCGACCATCCCCGGCAGCACGTGGCGCGTCAGGGCCACGAGCCCGGCGCAGTTCGTGGAGATCATCGTCTCCCATTGCTCGAGCGACGCCCGGGGCGCGGCCTCGAGGCCCAGCGCCAGGCCGGCGGAGTTCACGAGGACGTCGAGCGCGGTCCACCCCGCGGGCAGGCGCGCGAGCGCCGCGGGGATCCCCGGGAGGTCGCGGACGTCGAGCGGCAACGGGTGGACCGCTGGCCCGAGCTCCGCCGCCAGCGCGGCGAGCCGCTCGGCGC
>JAEYOU010000061.1 GCA_023411405.1 Pseudomonadota bacterium
GCGTAGAATGGGAGCGTGGTGCGGCGCGCGCTCGGAGCCCAGGGGCTCGAGGTCTCGGCGATCGGCCTGGGCTGCATGGCCATGAGCGAGTTCTACGGCGCGGCCGACGAGCAGGAGTCGATCGCCACGCTGCACCGTGCGCTCGAGCTCGGCGTCACGCTGCTCGACACCGCCGACATGTACGGCCCGTTCACGAACGAGGAGCTGATCGGCCGCGCCCTTCGAGGGCGGCGCGACGCCGTGGTCCTCGCCACGAAGTTCGGACAGGTGCGGGGGCCCGGGGGCGCCCGCGGCGTCTGCGGCAGCCCGGCGTACGTCCGCGCGGCGTGCGAGGCGTCGCTTCGCCGGCTCGGCGTCGATCGCATCGACCTCTACTACCAGCACCGGGTGGACCCGTCGGTCCCGATCGAGGAGACCGTCGGCGCGATGGCCGACCTCGTCCGGGCCGGCAAGGTCCGCTGGCTCGGGCTGTCCGAGGCCGCGCCCGCCACGATCCGCCGGGCGCACGCCGTCCACCCCCTCTCCGCGCTCCAGACCGAGTACTCGCTCTGGAGCCGCGATCCGGAGGACGAGCTCCTGCCCGTGGTACGCGCGCTCCGGATCGGCTTCGTCGCGTACGCCCCGCTCGGGCGCGGGTTCCTGACCGGCCGCTTCCGGACACCCGAGGACCTTCCGCCGGACGACTACCGCCGGACGTCCCCCCGCTTCCAGGGCGAGAACTTCGTCCGCAACCTGCGGCTCGTCGATCGGATCCGGGAGCTCGCCTCGGCGCGCGGCGTCGCCGCCGGGCAGCTCGCGCTGGCATGGGTCCTCGCGCAGGGGGCGGACGTGGTGCCGATCCCGGGCACCACCGCGCGGCGGCACCTCGAGGAGAACGTCGCGGCGGCGGCGCTCCGGCTCGCGCCGGAGGAGCTCGCGCGGCTGGACGAGGTCGCGCCCAGAGGCGCCGCCGCCGGCGCGCGCTACCCGCCGCGGAGCATGGCGCTCCTCGATCGGTGAGCCCTCGCGCGCCGCTCAGCGCGAGAACGAGTCGTCGAACGCCACCGCGGAGGGCGCGAAGTCCGCCTTGCGGACGAACGCGAGCGACTCCTGCGCCCCGAACTCGCGCTCCATGCCCGAGTCCTCCCACTCGACCGACAGCGGGCCGGTGTACCGGGCCGCGTTGAGCTCGCGGATGATGGCGTCGAAGTCGATGTCGCCGTGCCCCAGCGAGCGGAAGTTCCAGCCGCGGCGGAGGTCGCCCCAGGGGAGGTGCGAGCCGAAGATGCCGGAGCGCCCGTCGAGCGTGAGGGCGCAGTCCTTCATGTGCACGTGGAGGATCCGGTCGGCGAAGTCACGGACGAAGAGGTGCGGCTTCAACCCCTGCCAGTACAGGTGGCTGGGATCGAAGTTGAAGCCCAGCGTGGTCCGGCCGCGGAACGCCTCGAGCAGCCGGCGCGTGGTGTGGTGGTCGTAGGCGATCTCGGTCGGGTGGACCTCGAGCGCGAACCGGACCCCGCAGCGGTCGAACTCGTCGAGGATCGGCGTCCAGAGCTCGACGATCCGCGCGTAGGCGTCGTCGATCATCTTCTCGGTCGTCGGCGGGAAGGAGTACCAGGCGTGCCAGATCGGCGAGCCCATGAAGCCGGTCACGACCTTGCAGCCCATGTTCTTCGCCGCCTGCGCGGCGTACATCATCTCCTGGATGCCCCACGCGCGGATCTTCTCCGGGTGCCCGCGGCACTCGGGCGGCACGAAGGCGTCGAGGCGCGCGTCGGGCGGATCCCCGACGCACTGGCCGGCCAGGTGGGCGCCGAGCGCCCAGGTCTGGAGGCGGTTGTCGGCCAGCGTGCGCTTCAGCCCCTCGACGTAGGCAGGCTCGGTCGCGCCCCGCCGAGGGTCCATGTGGGCGCCCCAGCAGGCGATCTCGGCGCCGTCGTAGCCCCACGCGCCGAGCTTCCGGCAGATCGTCTCGAAGGGCAGGTCCGCCCACTGCGCGGTGAACAGGGTGACGGGTCGGGTCATGGGAGCGCCTCCTCGGCGGACCGGGGCCGGGCGCGCCGGCCGCCGGGGTCTGTTGCTGATATGGGCCAACCGCGCGCCGCCCGTCAAGTCGGCCGCGGGGGCCGCGCCGCTTGATCTCCCGGGATTATGCTGCGACCATCAACAAAGGTCGCCCCGCCCCCTCGGGCGGCGAACCAGGAGGTCCGCGATGGAGAAGCTCGGGATCCACGCCTTCGTGTGGACGGGAAGCTCGCTGGAGAAGGATCTGGAGGCCGCCACGCTGAAGGCGAAGGAGTGCGGCTACTCGCTCATCGAGTTCCCGCGCCTCGACCCGAGGAAGTTCAGCGTCGCCTCGTTCGCGAAGCGGCTCCAGGAGCTCGAGATGAAGGTGGTGGTCACGATGGGCCTCGCCCCCGACGCCGACGTCTCGAGCGAGGATCCGGCCGTCGTGAAGCGCGGCGAGGCGGCGCTGGACGAGGCGGTGGCGGTGACCCGCGACCTCGGCGGCGCGAAGCTCGGCGGGATCATCTTCTCGGCGCACGCCAAGTACCGATCCCTCCCGACGAAGAGGGGCTGGGACAACAGCGTGGGCGTGCTCGGGCGCGTGGCGGACCGGGCCAGGGCGGCCGGCGTCTCCTTGAACCTGGAGCTCGTGAACCGGTTCGAGAGCAACCTGCTCAACACCACCGCCCAGGGGCTCGCGTACATCCGCGACACCGGCTCGGACAACGTCTTCCTCCACCTCGACACCTTCCACATGAACATCGAGGAGCCCGACCCGGCGGCGGCCATCCGCATGGCGGGCAGGAAGCTCGGCTACTTCCACGTGGGCGAGAGCAACCGCGGCTACCTCGGGTCGGGCACAAACCGGTTCCCGGAGCTGTTCGACGCGCTGGTCGAGATCGGCTACGACGACTACCTCACGTTCGAGTCGTTCTCGTCCGAGGTGGTGGACAAGGACCTCTCGATCACCTGCGCGATCTGGCGGAACCCCTGGGGCGACGCCGACAACGTGAAGCTGGCGACGCACGCCCGCGGCTTCATCGAGTCGCGGCTCGCCGAGGCGCGCCGGAAGGCGCGGGCCGCGCAGGCGGTCTAGACGGCGTCGGCCGCCCCGCACGCAGCGCGATAGCGGCGCAGCACCCGCTGCACGGCCGCGAGGACGAGGTCCCGGGGCGCGGAAGGACCGGGGCCTCCCTCCTCCGCGAGGCCGCTCAGGTACTGCCGCGCCAGCGGGGCTGGGACCCGGCGCCCGTCCAGCGCCGCCAGGAGCCGCTCCACGGCCGCGGCGACCTCGGGGTCGGGCCAGTAGTACCGGATCCGGTCGCTGTAGCCGAAGTGGCGCCGCGCGCGCTGCTCGTCCGGCGTGCCCCCGCAGTACCCGCGCCAGTGCTCGGGGCGCCGGAGCATGACGCGCTCCACGACGCCGCGGAGGGTCTCCGGCTCGGGCGTGCCGAGGAGCGCCGCGGCCACCGCGTCGAGCGCGTACAGCGCCTCCCGCAGGGCGAACGTGAGCTCGGGGCCGACCTTGAGGATGGCGAACCCGTCCTCGACGAGCGCCGCCAGCGCGCCGCCGGACTGGTAGTCCGTCGAGTGCGCCTCGAAGGCGAGCCCCGGGAACCGGTGCAGCACCGGGGCGAGGGCGCGCCCGCCGGCCCCGCCGTACGCGAACACCTCGTCGTTCCCGAACTCGACCCCAGGCTGCACCACGAGCGCGACGGCGCGCCGGAACGCGGCCTCGAGCCCCGCCGCGGCGAAGGCGTCGCGGTGACGCTCGATCGTGGCGATGGCCGCGTCGGGCGCGGTGGGCGCCGGGCCGGGGCCGGCG
>JAEYOU010000074.1 GCA_023411405.1 Pseudomonadota bacterium
GCGTGGCGCGCGTCGAGTTCTACGAGGGCACGACGCTCCTCGCCTCCGACACGACGGCGCCGTACACGACGGCGATCGCCTTCACCGCCGCGAACAACGGCGCGCACACGTACACCGCGCGGGCCTACGACACGGCGGGCCAGACCGCCACCTCGACGGCGGTGACGGTCACCGTGAACATCGGCACCTCGGCCGAGACCACCGTCTCCGTCAACGCGGGCGGCGCCGCCACGGGGACGTTCGGCGCCGATCAATACTTCTCCGGCGGCACCTCGTACACGCGGACCGCCACGGTGGACCTCTCGCAGATCACCACAAACCCGCCGCCGGCCGCGATCTTCAACAGCGAGCGGTACGGCGCGTTCACCTACACGATCCCGGGCTTCACCGCCGGGGCCGCCGCGACGGTGACGCTCTACTTCGCCGAGGGCTACGTCTCCGCCGCCGGGCAGCGCATCTTCAGCGTGCAGATCAACGGCACGACCGTCCTGAGCAGCTTCGACATCTTCGCGGCCGCGGGCGGGCGCAACCGGGCCATCGCTCGGACCTTCAGCGCCACCGCCAACGCGAGCGGCCAGGTCGTCATCCGGTTCGTCGCCGGCACCCAGAACCCCAAGGTGGACGGCATCACCGTCTCCTCGACCGGCGGCACCACCGACACCCCGCCGGCCGTGGCGCTCGCGAGCAGCGCCACCAGCGTCACCACGGCGAGCACGATCACGCTCACGGCCACCGCCAGCGACGACCGCGGCGTGAGCCGGGTCGAGTTCTACGAGGGCGCGGCGCTGCTCGGCTCGGACACGACCGCGCCGTACACGCTCCCGGTCTCGTACACCGCCGCGAACAACGGGAGCCACACGTACACCGCGCGGGCCTACGACACGGCCGGCCAGACGGCGACCTCCACCGGCGTCACCGTCGCCGTGAACATCAACACGACCGTCGACTCTCCGCCGACGGTCTCGCTCGCGAGCAGCGCGACCACGGTCACCACCGCGCGCACGATCACGCTCACGGCCACCGCCACCGACGACCGGGGCGTGAGCCAGATCGACTTCCTCGAGGGCACGAGGCTGCTCGGCACCGTGACCGAGTCGCCGTCGACCCTCGCCATCACCTTCACCGCGGCGAACAACGGGACGCACACGTACACCGCCCGCGCGTACGACACGGCCAACCAGTCGGCGACCTCCACCCCGGTGAGCGTCGTCGTCGACATCGGCACGACGCCCGGCTCGTTCGAGATCGATCCGCCCGACGTCTGCTACGCCCAGTACTGGAACCAGGGCTGCGACTCCGGCGCCTGCGGCGGCCGCTGCCAGACCGCCAACGCCTGCTCGCCGCCGGAGAGCCCGCAGAAGAGCACGTTCCCCAAGACCTTCGCCTGCCCGCGGTTCATCGCGTTCAGCGAGGAGATGGTCGCGGCCGCGAAGGCCGACTGGGGTGACAGCCCGCCGTTCGTCTACGGCGTGGTCGGGCACGACGCGGACACCGGCGGCCTCGACACCGGCACCAGCACCTGCTGCCAGTGCTACCAGCTCGTCTTCGACCGGCCGGAGGGCGGCTCGCCGCAGCCGCCGGAGCTGCCGATCCCGCCGCCCATGATCGTGCAGAGCTTCAACACCGCCGCGGGTGGCGGGAAGAACTTCGACATCTACATGGGCGCCGGCGGGTTCGGAGCCTTCAACGCCTGCATCCCCGGGACGTACTCGGGCACGGCGACGACCACGTTCGGCGAGTTCATGTACACGGCGTTCCCGAGCGAGTACCCGACCACGGGCGGCATCAAGGCGATCAACATCCCCGAGTGCAAGGTGAACGGGACGGTCACCGCGGCGTCGATGCAGTCGACCGCGTGCCAGAGCAAGATCGCCCAGCTCTGCAACAACACGGCGTCGGGCTCGGCCAAGATGACGGAGACGACCAAGACGTCGTGCATCCAGACCAACGCGTTCAACGCGTTCTACCACCAGAACTGGCAGGTCCGCGTGAAGCGGGTCGAGTGCCCGCTCGCCCTCACGCGCGTCACCGGCTGCCGGCTCGCGCCGCAGGGGCTGCCCGCGGCAAACCCGAACGCCAAGACCCCCGCCACGGCCGACGGCTCGTTCCGCACGGGGTACACCACGACCACGATGCAGGACTGCTGCAAGCCGAGCTGCGCGTGGAAGGACCAGGTCACCGGCGCCGGCCTCCAGGCCGTCGACAAGTGGACCTCGTTCTACTCGTGCGACGCGAACGGCGAGCCGATCACCGCGCCGTAGCCCGTCCGCGTGCGCCCGGCTCTCCGGAGCCGGGCGCGCGGGCACGCTCCGAAGAAGCATGAACGCCCTGCTCCCGGACGACGGGGGCAGGGCGTTTCACCTACGGGCTGCCACGCCGCGCGTCACTTGTCGCGGTACGTGATGCGGCCGCGGGTCAGGTCGTACGGCGAGAGCTCAACCTTCACCCGGTCGCCGGTGATGATCCGGATGTGGAACCGCTTCATCTTGCCGGAGGGGTACGCCAGGACCGTCGGGCCCTGATCGAGCTTCACGCGGTACATGCCGCCGCTCGACTCCTCCACGCGTCCCTGCACCTCGATGCCAGCTTCCTTCTCGCTCAATCGCGCTCCTTGGTTGGGGCCTGGGTTTGCCCCTCGAAGGACGAGCACGCTGCCGCCCCTGCGGCAGGATGCCTCGCCTCGCGTGAGGCCACCCGAGTGGAACACAGGTCGTCGCCGACAACTTCGCCCTTGGGCAGACCTGAGTCCAGGCGGCCCTTCATAACCCGGCGACGGCCTCTCAGGCCACCATCATGGCGGCCGGAGGGCCGAGCGCACGCCCGGCCCCCCCGGGTCCGGCGGCTCCGAGGGTGGTGCCGGCGGGGCCGCTCGTCAGCGCTCCTTCCGGTAGAGCCGCACCGCGATCGGCCCGGCCACCAGCACGAGGACCGCGGACGCGACCAGCGTCCAGAGCACGTCGCCGCCGTCCGTCCGGCCGTGCATCAGGCCGCGCGAGGCGTTCGCGAGGTGCGTCACCGGGTTGTGCCCGACGACGGTCTGGAGCCACCCGGGCATCGTCTTCAGGTCCACGAAGATGTCGCTCGCGAAGGTGAGCGGCATGAGGAACACGAAGCTCGTCGTCATGACGGACTCGGACGTCCGCACGAGCATGCCGACGATGATCCAGAGCCACGAGAGCGCGAAGCTGAACACGAGCAGGAGCGCCACCGCGAGGACGACGCCGATCGCGCCGCCCTGTGGGCGGAAGCCGAGGATGAACCCCACGGTGAGGATCACCAGCGACGCGACCGTGTAGCGGAAGACGTCGCCCGCGAGCGCGCCGAGCAGCGGCGCCGCCTGCCACATCGGCATCGAGCGGAACCGGTCGTGGAGGCCCTTGTGGATGTCGGCGTTGAGCCCCACGCCCGTGTAGACGGTGATGAACAGGACCGTCTGCACCAGCACGCCCGGGAGCAGGTACTGGACGTACTGGCGCGGCGAGCCCGCCAGCGCCCCGCCGAAGATGAACGTGAACAGCAGCGTGAACATGATCGGCGTGACCGTCACGTCGAAGAGCTGGAAGGGCACGTGCTTGATCTTGAGGAGCGCCCGCCACGCGAGCGTCAGGACCGCGGACGCGGGGGAGACGTGGCGCGGCCTGGCGCCGACGGCGAGCACCTCGTGCGTGGCGTTCACTGGTTGGCCTCCGTCTGCGCGGGCGCCGCCTGGCGGCCGGTGAGGGCGAGGAACACCTCGTCGAGGCTCGGGTTCGCGACCGAGACCTGCTCGACCTCGATCCCGCACTCGCTCAAGGCGGAGAGGACGGCGGCGGCCTGTCCCGCCCGCTCGAGCCGCGCCGCGACCTCCCCCGGCTCGGAGACCGGCAGCACGCCGTCGCCCAGCACGCGGGTGATGAGGCGCTGCGCCTCGGCGCGGCGGCCCGCGTCCACGAGCCGCAGGTGGAGCGCGTTCGAGCCGACCGACGCCTTGAGATCACGGCTCGTGCCCTCGGCGATCACGCGGCCGTGATCGATCACCGCCAGGCGCTCCGCGAGCCGGTCCGCCTCGTCGAGGTACTGCGTCGTGAGGAGCACCGTCGTGCCCTCGGCCGCGATGCGCCGCACGAGCTCCCAGACCTGCGTGCGGCTGCGCGGGTCGAGCCCGGTGGTGGGCTCGTCGAGGAAGAGGATCTCCGGGATGGCGACCAGGCTCGCCGCGATGTCGAGGCGGCGGCGCTCCCCGCCGGAGTACGTCTGCACCTGCCGGCCCGCGAACTCGGCGAGCCCGAACGCCTCGAGCAGCTCCGCG
The DNA here is from genome assembly GCA_023411405.1 of Pseudomonadota bacterium. Lineage (GTDB taxonomy): Bacteria > Myxococcota > Myxococcia > Myxococcales > Anaeromyxobacteraceae > Anaeromyxobacter. The sequence continues at coordinate 4,289 of JAEYOU010000074.1, forward strand.
GCGCGGCGCCTGGCGTCGCGCCAGGAGAGGCCGAGCAGCCGGCCCATGAGCACGAGGTTCTCCCGCCCGGTCAGGTCCTCGTCGACGGACGCGAACTGGCCGGTGAGGCTGACCTTGCGGCGGACCGCGGCCGGCTCGCGGACCACGTCATGGCCGAGGACCGTCGCGGTGCCGCCGGTCGGCCGGAGGAGCGTGGAGAGGATGCGGATGGTCGTCGTCTTCCCGGCGCCGTTCGGCCCGAGCAGGCCGTAGACCGTCCCGCGGCGGATCCGGAGATCCACGCCGGCGAGCGCGTGGGTCTTGCCGAAGTGCTTCACGAGTCCTGTCGTCTCGATCGCGTTCGTCATGCGGGTGGGAGGCATAAGGAGGTTCGGGCCGGTCCGGGTGCGGCAAGAGACGCAAGCAGAGGTTTGCACCGCGTCGGGTTCGTTCGTTCTGACCGCGCCGGGGCTCCGGGATCAGCGATCCCCGACGGGGCGGGCCCGGTGTGGGGCGCGCGCGCCGACCGGTCCTCCGGGCGCCGCTCGCCCGCGCCCCGCGCGTTCGGGCATGCTGGCGGAGCCATGAGCCGACTCCCGGGGCCGAAGAGCCAGGCGCTGCTCCAGGAGCTGGCGCGCTACGTCGTCGTCGAGCCGTACCCGTTCGTGCTCGATCTCTCGCGCTGCCGCGGGATGTGGCTCGTGACGGTGGACGGCGATCGGATCTTCGACTGGGCGGGCTACTACGGCGCCAAGCTCCTCGGGCACAACCACCCGCGCCTGCTCGAGCCCGAGTACACCGCGCGCCTCGTCCAGGCGGCCAACAACAAGGTCGCGAACCCCGACTTCCTCACCCCCGAGTGCCTCGCCTACTACCGCCTGCTGCACGAGCTCGCGCCGCGCTGCATGCGGAACGATCGCCTCGAGGTCTACGTCGTGAACTCCGGGGCCGAGGCCGTCGAGAACATGATGAAGTACATGATCAACCTGCACGCCGAGAAGCTCCGGGCGCGGGGCGAGAGCCCCGACGTGCGCAGGTTCGTCTACTTCGACAGCGCCTTCCACGGCCGCACGATCTTCGCGCTCAACGTCACGCAGCTGAAGCACGATCCCATCGTGACCGCCGGGTTCCAGGGCTTCCTCCCCGGGAACCTCCAGGTGCCGTTCCCGCACTTCGACGCCTCGCGGCCCGACGCGGAGAACGTCGCGGAGTGCGACGCGAGCCTCGCCATCGTCGAGGACTGCCTCGCGCGGTACGGCTGCGAGGTGGTGGGCATCGTGGTCGAGCCGATCCAGGGGGCGGGGGGGCATCGCACGAGCCTGCCGCGCTTCTTCCAGGGGCTCTCCGCGCTCGCGCACCGGTTCGAGGTCCCGCTCGGCTTCGACGAGGTCCAGACCGCCGGCGGGCAGACGGGGACCGTGTTCGCGATCGACCAGCTCGCGCTCCCGTTCCCGCCGACCGCGGTGGCGGTGGCGAAGAAGTTCGGGAACGGGGTCGTCTACATGCACCACTCGATGGCCGACCACGGCGTCCTGGACAGCACGTGGGGCGGGAACCTCGGCGACATGGTCCGCTTCGTCGAGGAGATGCGGATCGTGCGGAGCGAGGCGCTGATCGAGCAGGTGCCGGGCAAGGCCGCGGCGCTGACGCGCGGCCTCGAGGACCTCGCGCGCAGGTACGCCGCGCTCGTCTTCAACGTGCGGGGGATGGGGCTCTACCAGGGGTTCAGCCTGCGCCGCCCGGGGGACAAGGCGAGGCTCCTCGACCTCGCCCTCGAGCGCGAAGGCCTGCTGCTGCTCGGGGCCGGCGGCCAGAGCATCCGGCTCCGGCCGCCGCTCGACGTGACGGTCGGCGACATCGAGCACATGCTCGAGCTGCTCGGGCGGTGCCTGGCGGCGCTCGCCGAGGCCCCGCCGGCGGCGGCCATTGAGGGCGCCACCCTCCTGAACCCCGAGTAGCGACTCGGAGTGCTTGTACGTTGGGTGCACTCTCGCGCGTGCGAGGAGGTGCGCCCATGCGGTCCTCCGGACGGTGCTTCGCGGTCACGCTGTTGCTCTGTGGACTCCCCATCACGGCCGGTGCGCATCCCCCCGACCGCGGGCCCTCCGGATGGTCGGCGGGGGACACCTGGCGCGTGCGGGCGCCGCTGCCCACGCCCCGCTGGCGTCACGGCGCCGCCGCCGTGCACGGGAAGATCTACTCGATCGGCGGCGTGTCCGGCGGCGCCGTGCTCGACGCGGTCGACGAGTATGACCCTCGCAAGGACCGGTGGAGGCCGCGCGCGCCCATGCCGACGCCCCGGTCGGATCTCGCGGTCGTCGCCTTCGGCGGGCGTGTGTACGCAATCGGCGGCCGGGACGGCGCCGCCATCCTCGACACCGTGGAGGTCTACGACCCCAGGACGGACTCCTGGTCCGCCGTCGACGCGCTCCCCGTCGCCAGCGCCGGGTTGCGGGCCGTCGCCGTGCGGCGGTGGATCTACGTGATCGGCGGCTTCGACGGGGCCGACGTCCTCGGGGCCGTGCAGCGTTACGACCCGCGGACGGGCGTCTGGACGCTCCGCACGCCGATGCCGACGCCGAAGTCGGACTTCGCGATCGAGACGGTCGGGCGCCACGTCTACGCCTTCCTCGGCGCGCCCCGGGAGTACCCGTGGGGCGGGGGCCCGTTCGACGTCTACGACTGGGTGGCCGACACGTGGGCCCCCACGCAGTTCCTCGGCTCGGACATCGGTGGGCCCGTGGCAGGCGTCCTCGGCGACCGGGTCCACGTCGTCGGCGGGGAGTTCGCGCCGGGGCCCAACACCGTGGCCGACAACGAGGCGTACGACCCGGCCACGAACACGTTCGAGAGCCGCGCTCCCATGCCGACGGACCGGACGGGAGCCGCAGCGGCGGTCGTCGGCCGGGAGCTCTACGTGCTCGGCGGGTTCAAGACCACGGACCCGGGCTTCGGGACGCAGGACGTCGTCGAGGCGTACACGGCGCCGAGGCGCGGGCGCAGGCCCGCGGCGGCTTCGTGGAGCGACGCCGGACCTTGACGGCCGCTCGGCCGCCGCCCGCGCGCCCGCGTGCGACGTGGCGGCGCCCGAAATGTGCGCGCGCGCTGGTGCGTTCACGTGCGGGGGTCTCCGCACCTGAAGGGAGCGCACGTGCACCACGAGGTCGTGACCGCCGCGCCGCGGCCGGGACGCGCCGGCGCGCGCGCGGTGGGCGGCGGGAGGCGGGCGCATCGTCGCCGCTCCATCGATCTGAAGGTGCTGCTGCTGTTCCTGCCGCTGCTCGTGGCGGTCCCGCTGCTGGCGTACGGTGGCCTCCTGCTCCGCATCATGGCCGAGCAGGCGACGGAGCACGCCCGGAGGGAGCAGGCCGCTGCCCAGGCGGCCCTCCAGGCGACGCTCGAGGGCGAGCTGCAACACGTGCAGCGGACGCTCCGGATCCTCGCCGAGTCGCCGGCGCTGCGCGAGCCGATCCCGGACCGGGAGCGCGCCGCGTCCCTCGCGCAGCGGGTCCTCCGCGCCGAGCGCTCGGTGCGCCGCCTCGCCGTGCTGGGCCCGAGCGGGGCCGTCGTCGTGGAGTCTCCCGCGCCCGCCCGGCCGCGCGCGACGGTGCGGCTGACGCCGCACCAGCTCGAGGTGCTCCACACCGGGAAGGCCGCCCTCTCGGACCTGCACGAGAGCCCGGTCGCCGGGCGGCCGGGCGTGACGCTGGACGTGCCGGTCCGGCGCGACGGGCAGGTGGCGTGGATCCTCTCCGCGCTCCTCGACCCGGTGCAGCTGACGCGGACGCTGTCCGCGCAGGTCGGCGCGCGGGACGCGGTGTCCACCGTCCTGGACGGCCGGCGCCGCATCGTGCTTCGCACGCGCGCGCTCGATCGCTTCTTCGGTGAGCAGCCGAGCGTGGACACGCTCCGCGCGCTGGACGCCGCGGACGGCCGCGGCTCGCAGCGGCTCCGCACCCGGGACGGGAACGAGTATCTCTGGACGTGGTCCACGACCCCGGCGGGCTGGACGGTGTTCCTCGGCAGGCCCGCCCGCGAGTTCGACGACACGCTGCGGGCGTCGATGGTGCGGCTCGGCGCCGCCGGCCTGGGCGTGCTCCTCCTCGCGATGGCGGCGACGGCGCTGCTCGCGCGGCGGATCGCGGGGTCGGTGAACCGCATGGCGGCGAACGCGCACCGCCTGAGCGAGGGAGAACACCCAGCCTATCGTCCCTCGGGGATCCGGCAGCTCGACGCGCTCTACGGGGCGCTCGAGGACGCGAGCGACCAGGTGAGCCGTGCCTTCTCGGAGCGGAGGCGGGCGCTCGAGGCCGAGCGGGCGGCGCGCGCGGTCGCCGACGCGCACAACCGGTCGAAGGACCTGTTCCTCGGGATGCTGTCGCACGAGCTGCGCAATCCGCTCGCGCCCATCCGCAACTCCGTCCACGTCCTGCAGCACGCCGACGCCGGGAGCGAGCAGGCGCGGCGCGCCCGGGCGGTGATCGCGCGGCAGACCGAGCACCTGACGCGGATCGTCGACGATCTCCTCGACGTCACCCGCATCGCGCGGGGGAAGATCCTCCTCCGGCGCACGCGCGTGGACGTCCGCGAGACGGTGCGGCGCGCGGCGGACGACGCCCGCCCCGCCGTCGAGCAGCGCGGCGTCGTCCTCCGGGTCGAGCTGCCGCGCCGGACGCTGTGGGCCGACGCCGACGCGACCCGGCTGGCGCAGGTCCTCGGGAACCTCGTCCACAACTCCGCCAAGTTCACGCACCCCGGCGGCGAGATCCTCGTCGCGCTGCGCGAGGCGAACGGCGCCGCGGAGATCGCGGTCCGCGACACCGGCGCGGGCATCGATCCGGAGCTGTTGCCCCAGCTCTTCGACCCCTTCGTCCAGGGCACCCGCACCCTGGCGCGCAGCGAGGGCGGGCTCGGCCTGGGCCTCGCCCTCGTGAAGGGGCTCGTCGAGCTGCACGGGGGGACGGTGCGTGCGCACAGCGGCGGCGTGGGGCGCGGCTCCGAGTTCGTCGTGACGCTCCCGCTCGCCGCGGCGCGCGTGGAGCAGGTCTTGCCGGAGGCGGCGCCCGCCGCAGCCGCGCGGCCGCGCCGCGTGCTGGTGGTGGACGACAACCACGACGCGGCCGAGTCCCTCGGCGATCTCGTGGCGTTGCTCGGGCACGAGGTGGAGATCGCGTTCGACGGACGGCGCGCGATCGAGCTGGCGCGGGCGCGGCGGCCGGACGTGGTGCTCTGTGACATCGGCCTGCCGGAGATGACGGGGTACGACGTCGCCCGTGCGCTCCGGGCCGAGCACCAGGACGCGGTGCGCCTCGTCGCCGTGAGCGGGTACGCCCAGGTGGAGGACGTGCGCAGGGCGAGGGACGCCGGGTTCGACGCACACGTCGCCAAGCCGCCC
>JAEYOU010000102.1 GCA_023411405.1 Pseudomonadota bacterium
GCCATCAGCGTCGGCCCCCCCGGCCCGAGCACGCAGTACGCGCTGGCCGTCACCAGGGCAGGGACGGGCAGCGGGAGCGTGACCGGGGCGGGCATCAGCTGCGGCGCGACGTGCAGCGCGAGCTACGAGTCGGGGACGACGGTGACGCTGACGGCGGCCGCGGCGAGCGGCGCGACGTTCGCCGGCTGGAGCGGGGCGTGCAGCGGCACGTCCGCGACCTGCACGGTGTCGATGACGGCCGCCCGGGCGGTCACCGCGACCTTCGACGTCGTCCAGGGGAGCGCCACGCTCACCGTGACGAAGGCGGGAACGGGGACCGGGACGGTCACCGGGTCGAGCATCGACTGCGGGGCGACCTGCAGCGCGAGCTACACCACCGGCGCGGCCGTGACCCTGACGGCGACGGCGGCGAGCGGTTCGACCTTCGCGGGCTGGAGCGGGGCGTGCAGCGGCACGTCCGCGACGTGCACGGTGTCGATGACGGCCGCCCGGGCGGTCACCGCGACGTTCAACACGGTCCCGACCGACACCTGCAAGACGCCGGTCTCGAACGGTCAGAGCGGCAACTTCGAGACGACCGGTGCGGTCTGCTACACGGTCAACGCGACGATCAACGGCTGGGGCTGCTCCAACGCGGACGGCCGGACGGTCACCGTGAACGGGACGGCCGTGACCTGCGGGCAGCGGCCGCTGCCGGGCAGCGCGCCGTACACGTTCAGCTTCACCGCCGGGTCGTACCCCTGGGCCAGCTTCTACTGGTGGTAGGCGAGGTCGAGACGCTCCGGCGCGAACGGCGGCCGCTGCCGTTCGCGCCGGCCGCCGTTCGCCCGATTCGTGGAGACGTCATGAGAACGTACACCCGACTGTCCTGGTTGGTGGCGCTGCTGCTCCCCGGCGTGGCCTCTTCGCAGACTCTCCCGACGGCCGCGCAGGTCGCGGCCCAGATCCGTGTCGGCTGGAACGTGGGGAACTCGATGGAGGTCCCCGGCGGCGAGACGGGGTGGGGGAACCCCGTCGTGAGCCAGACGCTCGTCAACCAGGTGAAGGCGGCCGGGTTCAACGCCATCCGGATCCCCTGCGCCTGGGACAGCCACGCGAACCAGAGCACGAACCAGATCGACGCGGCCTGGCTCGCGCGCGTGAAGGAGGTCGTGGACTACGTCGTGAGCCAGGACATGTACGCCATCCTCAACATCCACTGGGACGGCGGCTGGCTCGAGGAGCACCCGCTGTACTCGTACCAGACGGCGGTCAACGCGAAGCAGCGGGCCTACTGGACGCAGATCGCCAACTACTTCAAGTCGTACGACGAGCACCTCCTCTTCGCCGGCACGAACGAGGTGCACGCGGACTACAACACGCCGACGGCCGAGCACATCGCGGTCCAGCAGTCGTACAACCAGACCTTCGTCGACGCGGTGCGCGCCACGGGCGGGAACAACGCCACCCGCCCCCTCGTCGTCCAGACCTACAACACGAACATGTGGCACGGCCTGGACTACTTCACGCCGCCGCGGGACAGCGCCACCGGCCGGCAGATCGTCGAGGTCCACTTCTACGATCCGTACGACTTCACCCTGAACTCGAGCGGGAGCTGCCTGTACTGGGGCGCCCCGTACCCGACCCAGAGCGCGTGCACGTGGGCGTACGAGAGCTACGTCGACGACCTCTTCAGCCGCCTGCGGACGAAGTGGGTCGCGGCGGGCGTGCCGGTCATCATCGGTGAGTACGGTGTCGCGACGCGTCCGAACCTCAACCTCGAGTCCCGCGCGTACTGGCTGAAGTACGTCAACCAGGCGGCCACCCGGAACGGCATCAAGACGTTCTACTGGGACAACGGCGTGAGCCCGAGCCAGACCAACGGCTTCGCGCTCTTCAACCGCAGCACCGGCGCGGTCGTCGATCGCGCCGCCCTGGACGCGGTCATGGCGGGCGTCGGTCCGGTCAGTGACCAGACGCTCACGGTCACCAGGACCGGCACCGGGACCGGGCTGGTCACGTCGACCCCGGCGGGGATCAACTGCGGCTCCACCTGCAGCGCGAGCTACCCGAGCGGCACCACGGTCACGCTGACGGCCTTCGCCGCGGAGGGCTCCGGTTCGGAGTTCGCGGGCTGGAGCGGGGCGTGCAGCGGCACGGCGGCGACGTGCACCGTGACGATGTCCGCCGCGCGCGCGGTGACGGCGACCTTCATCCCGCCCGGGACCAACTACGCGCTGACGGTCACGAAGAGCGGTGGCGCCGGGACGGTGACCTCGAACGTCGGGGGGATCAACTGCGGGAGCATGTGCACCGCGGCCTACGCGAGCGGCACGACCGTCACGCTCACAGCGACGGCGGCGAGCGGCTCGACCTTCGGCGGCTGGAGCGGGGCGTGCGTGGGCACGGGGTCCTGCGTGGTGACGATGACCGCGGCGCGGTCGGTGACGGCCACCTTCGCCAGCTGCTGCGGCACCGCCGTCTCCATCAACGCGGGCGGCGCGGCGAACGGGAGCTTCTCCGCCGACTCCGCCTACTCCGGCGGCAACACCTACTCCGTCACCCGCGCGATCGACACCTCCCTGCTCACGAACGCGGCGATTCCGGCGCAGGCGGTGCTCCAGACGGAGCGGTACGGCGAGTTCACCTACACCATCACCGGCCGCACGCCCGGGAGCACCCAGAGCGTCACCCTCTACTTCGCCGAGGTCTACTGGACGGCGGCGGGGCAGCGGACGTTCAACGTGGCCGTCAACGGCACGACGGTGCTCTCGGCGTTCGACATCGTCGCTGCCGCGGGGGGCGTCAACAAGGCGATCGCGCGGGTCTTCACCACCACCGCCAGCGCGAGCGGGCAGGTCGTGATCCAGTTCACGCGCGCCGGCGGCCCCGACAATCCCAAGGTCTGCGCCATCACCGTCGCGGGCGGCTCCGACGCGAGCCATGCGCTCACCGTCAGCAAGGCGGGCACCGGGAGCGGTACGGTCACGTCCACGCCTGCGGGGATCGACTGCGGCGCGACGTGCAGCGCGACGTACACGAGCGGCACGACCGTCAACCTGACGGCGGCCGCGGCGAGCGGCTCGACGTTCGTCGGCTGGAGCGGCGCATGCACCGGGACCGGTCCGTGCGCGGTCTCGATGACCGCGGCCCGGACGGTCACCGCGACGTTCCAGGGGATCCCGGATGCGTACTCGCTCACCGTCACGAAGGCGGGCACGGGCAGCGGGACCGTGACCGGGGGGAGCATCAACTGCGGGGCGACCTGCAGCGGGACCCACGCGGGCGGGACGGTCGTGACGCTGACGGCCGCTGCGGCGAGCGGCTCGACGTTCGCCGGCTGGAGCGGGGCGTGCACCGGCACCGCCGCGACCTGCACGGTGTCGATGACGGCGGCCCGGACGGTGACCGCGACGTTCAACGTCGTGCCCACCGACACCTGCAACACGCCGGTCGCGAGCGGCCAGAGCGGCAACTTCAACACGACCGGCGCGGTCTGCTACACGGTCAACGCGACGATCCACGGCTGGGGCTGTTCCAACGCCGACGGCCGCACCGTGACCGTCAACGGCACGGCGGTGACCTGCGGGCAGACGCCGTTGCCCGGGAGCGCGCCGTACACGTTCCGCTTCACCGCTGGCACGTACCCCTGGGCCAGCTTCTACTGGTGGTAGCAGTCGCTCGTCGAGGTCTGGGGTGCGCTCCGTCGCGGCCCGGGACGTTGTCTCTCGGTCTCGTCCCGCCCGCGCCGGAGCCCCTCCGGCGCTTCTTCGCAAGGAGTGAACCGATGACGTCCACCTTCCGCCGCGCGGGGACCGGGAGCGTCCTTCGCGCCCTCCTCGCGACGCTCGCGGTGTCGTCCGCTGCGCCCGGGCCCGCCCACGCCGCCTCGCTCGTGCAGGTGACGGGCTTCGGGACCAACCCGACAAACCTCCAGATGCACCTGTACGTGCCCGATCGGCTCGCGGCGCAGCCGGGCGTCCTCTTCGTGCTGCACGGCTGCCAGGGGACCGGGCCGTACTTCTTCTCGAGCACCGAGTTCCGCTCCCTCGCCGATCGCCATGGGTTCATCGTCATCTACCCGTCGACCTCGCCGAGCGGCTCCTGCTGGGACGTGTCCTCGAGCGCGTCCCTGACGCACGGCGGCGGGAGCGATCCCGCCGGCCTCCTCTCGATGCTCGCCTACGTCAAGGCGCGCTACCCGGTCGACGCCGACCGCGTCTTCGTCACCGGGGGCTCGTCGGGCGCCATGATGACGAACGTCCTCCTGGGCTCGTACCCGGACGTCTTCAAGGCGGGCGCCGCGTTCATGGGGGTGCCGTTCCACTGCTTCTACACGGGCACGGTCCGGGGCTGGAACGGCCAGTGCGCCGGCGGGACGCTGCTCCGGACCCCGCAGCAGTGGGGCGACCTGGTCCGCGCGGCCTACCCCGGCTACACCGGTCCGCGCCCGCGGATGCAGGTGTTCCACGGCACCGCCGACGACATCCTGCGCTACCCGAACTTCGGCGAGGAGCTCGACCAGTGGACGAACGTCCTCGGCGTGAGCCAGACGCCGTCGACGACCGACACCGTCCTGTCCTGCACCCGGACGCGGTACGGCGGCACCGGCGTGCAGGTGCCGGTGGAGGGCCACAGCTGCGCGGGCGTGGGCCACACGCTGCCGCTCGCCGGCCAGGCCGCGCTGGCGGTCGCCTTCTTCGGCCTCGACCAGACCTCCGGCACGACCTACGCGCTGACGGTCACGAAGAGCGGGACGGGGAGCGGGACGGTGGCGGGCGGCGCGATCAACTGCGGCGCGACCTGCTCGGCGAACGTGGCGAGCGGGACGGCGGTGACGCTGACGGCG
>JAEYOU010000122.1 GCA_023411405.1 Pseudomonadota bacterium
AGCCGGCGCTCAGGAAGGGCGCGCCGGCGTTCGTCGCGCCGCTCGCCGCCGGGGTGGTCGCCGCCCCCAGCGCCGACGCGAAGCTGCTGACGGTGCTCCGCCAGAACACACCGGTGAAGGTGCTGGAGATCGGCGGCGCGTTCGCGAAGGTGGAGGTCGGCGCGTCGGGCGCCCCGACCCGCGCGACGTTCGAGGGCACGCTCTCGCAGCTGCCGACGGCCGTGCCCCCGCAGTATCGCGCGCCGGAGACGGAGGAGGACGCGGCGGAGGTGACCCCCGCCGGCGCGCACGCCCCCGCGCTCTACGTCCGCGTGGTGGACTTGCAGGCCTCCGCCGCGACCGAGGAGAGCCTCGTCGCGCGGGCGGAGAAGGCCCTCGAGGCCGGGAGGCGGGACGAGGCGCTCGAGCTCCTCTCGCGCGCGCTCGCCTTGGGCGACGCCGGCGGGCCGACCTACGAGGCCCTGTTCGAGACGGCGATCGCGGCGGGGGACCTCGAGCGCGCGCTGTGGGCCGCGCTCGTGTTCAGGAAGATGGCCGACCCGCTCCACGCCCTCCGCGGCGCGACCGGCTGGTCCTCCCCCCAGATCGAGGAGGTCGCGGTCGTGCTGGGCTGCCGGGAGCCACTCCTCGCGGGCGGCGCGGTCGAGGCGGTGGAGGTGGGTGGGCAGCTCCGGGACCCCAGGCCGGGGCAGTGCCTCGTGCTCACGGGCTCGCCCTCGGCCTGCGAGGACTGCAGCCAGCAGGACGAGGAGAGGGCCTCCGAGGAGATGCGGGAGGCCCGCGAGACGATCGATCGCTTCGTCCGGAAGGCGGAGGAGCTCTATCCGGCCGGCCCCTACCTGCGCGTCACGGTCGTCAACACGAGCTTCACCGCCGGTCCGCCGCGCCAGCCGCTCTTCGTCAAGTACGGCGGCACGCACTGGGTGCCGCTCCTCGCGCTCGGCGCGTACGAGCGCGTGACCGTCTACGTCAAGGTGAACACCTACCGCGACGTCTACGGAGTCTCGCTGGGCGAGGAGGACCCCGGCGAGCCGGGTGAGGACGACGGCGGCGCGTTCCAGGTCGTGTCGCCCGACGCCCCGATCGTCTGGGTCGGTCTGGCCGACGGCGCGTGCGAGGAGTGCCACCGCGGCGGCGACGCGGAGGAGGAAGAGAGCGGCGACGCCTACGAGGGCGAGGAGGACGAGGGCGGGGACGGCACCGACACGCCGCAGGAGCTGCAGCAGGAGCTGGGGGACTGAATCGCGTCCGGTGGGCCGCGCCCGGCCCTCGCGCAAGCGCGACGGGACGCCGTCAGTCGGTGAAGTGGCCGACGACGGAGAGCTCGCACATCGAGGTCGGCCCCGTCGCTTGCTTGACGGTCAGCTTGCACTGGTACTTCCCCGTCGGCTCGTGCAGGACCATCGGCAGCACGACCAGCGTCGGCGGAAGGATCCCGCCCTCGATGGAGATGGGGATGGAGACCCCCGCGAAGCACTCCATGGCGCCGTCGGGGGAGGACGCGACGATCGGGAGCGGCGAGTTCGGCAGGAGGCAGGTCTCCGCGAGCAGCAGGCCGGTCGTGCAGAGCGACTTGCCGGCGATCATGTCGATGACCGCGGGGCGCGGGGAGATCACGGTCACCGAGATGTCGCCGATGCCGTGGGGCGGGGGCGGCCGGGGCCCCATGGAGATGGACCAGCGCCTTCCGGCCGACTCCGCGCCCTCGGTGCGCACGGGACCGGTGATCTCGTTCAGGACCTTCACCTTGCTCGTCATGGCGTACCCCTCCTCGGTGGGCGGGAGGAGCGTCGCTCCGCCCGCAGTCTACTGCCAGTACGTCTCCCCGAACGCGGACCCAGCGTCCAGCGACCTTCGGGGCGCACCGTGAAGGGGCGCCGGACGGCCCGGGATCGTCGCCGCGACCGCAAGGGCCCTTGCGGCGCCTGCGCGAGCGTGTATGGTCGTGGGTGGTACTCGCCGTGATCGACCGACGCGCCCAGAGCCTGACCCGCTGCGCCTCCCTGGCGCGCGTGGGCGTACGCGTATCGACCCGGTAGCGCCGTCGGTCCCGACGGTGCCCGCGGGCGCCTCCACCGCCCGCTGATCCCCGACAGCCCCACACCGCACCCCCCGCGCGTCGCGCGGGCACCGGCCCGGGAGCTCGAGCCGGTGCGTCTCCCGAGAGGAGCAGCGCCCCATGTCCCGTCCCCCGAGCCGCCCCACCCTCGCCGAGGCCCTCTGGCACGCGCTCGAGGCCGAGGGCGTCGCGTACGCCTTCGGCATCCCCGGCGCCAACATCCTCCCGGTGTACGACGCCCACGCCCGCCTGGCACCGAGCGTCACCCACGTGCTCGTCCGCCACGAGCAGGCGGCGGCGCACGCGGCCGAGGGGTTCGCCCACGCGACGGGCCGGATCGCGGTCTGCCTCGCCACCTCTGGCCCGGGCGCGACAAACCTCGTCACGGGACTCGCCGACGCGAACCACGATCGCGTGCCGCTCGTCGCCATCACCGGCAACGTCCCCACCGCCGCGCTGGGGACGGGCGCGTTCCAGGAGGCGGACATCGCCGCGATCACCGCGCCGGTCACGAAGTGGAGCACGGTCCTCCGCGATCCGCGCGCGTTCGCCGGGACGATCGCCCGCGCCTTCCACCTCGCGCGGTCCGGACGGCCCGGGCCCGTCCTCGTCGACATCCCGAAGGACGTCCAGCTCGCGACCGTCGATCCCGGGTACCGGCCCCTGCCCCCGGCGCCGCCGCCGCGACCGGAGCCCGCGGCCCTGGACGCCGCGGCCGCGCTCCTCTCCCGCGCCGAGCGCCCGATCCTGCTGCTGGGC
>JAEYOU010000145.1 GCA_023411405.1 Pseudomonadota bacterium
CGGGCGCACCACAGGCGGCTGCGGCGAGCGCCGCGGCGAGGGTCAGGGCGAGGGGCCGGGCGCGGGGTGTGAAGAGCATGGTCGTCTCCACGCGGTCCGGTTGCACTCCGGGCGCCACCCGCCGAGCGGCCGCAGGTGTGCGAGATCTCGGGCGCGGGCCACGGGGTCCGCGCGCCTGTGGGTCGACCGCACCCGAGCCGCCGCCGCGCCACCTGGACGCGGGACGCGGCGGCCATCGCTCGCTGCACGACAGTCGCCCACAGGGGCAGGACGCAGCGTGCAGCTCGCGATAGAAACCCGGCGTGACCGGCGACCCTTCCCCTCCCCGCTCCCGCGAGCTGCTCGGCGGCGCCGCGGCCGTCGCGCCGCTGCTCTTCGGCGTGGCGCCGTTCGGCGTCGTGTACGGCGCGCTCGCACTGCGGAGCGGGATCGCGCCCGTCGCCGCGATGGCGATGTCGTCGCTCGTCTTCGCCGGCTCGGCGCAGCTCGTGCTCGCCCAGCTCGCAGGCGCCGGCGCCCCGGCGGTCGTGATGGTGGCCACCGTCGCGCTCGTGAACCTGCGCCACGCGCTCTACAGCGCTTCGGTCGCCCCCGCGCTCGCGCACCTGCCGCGGCGCTGGAAGGCGCTCCTCGCGTACCTCCTCACCGACGAGGCCTACGCCGCCGCGATCGCCCGGCTCGCCTCCCGCGCGGGCCCCGGCGCGCACCGCCACTGGTTCCTCCTGGGGGCCGGGATCACGCTCTGGGCGTCGTGGCAGGTCTCGACCGCCGCCGGCGTGCTCCTGGGCGCGAGCCTGCCCGCGTCGCTGCAGCTCGAGTTCGCCCTCCCGCTCACCTTCATCGCCATCGTGGTCCCGATGATCCGGTCGCGCGCCGCCCTCGCGGCCGCGCTCGTCTCGGCCGCCGTCGCGCTCGCCGGCGCGGACTGGCCGCACAACCTCGGCATGCTCGCCGCGGCGATCTGCGGGATCGCCGCCGGCGCGCTCCTCGCGGCCCGGGGGGCGTCGCGGTGAGCTTCTGGGTCGTCATGCTCGCGGCCGGGCTCCTCACGTTCCTCACGCGCCTGTCGTTCGTCGCCGCCGAGGGGCGGTTCGCCGTGCCGGCCTGGTTCCGGGCGACGCTCCCCTTCGTGCCCGTCGCGACCCTCACCGCGATCGTCGCGCCCGCGCTCGCCCGCACCGGCGGCCGGTGGGATCTCTCTCCCGGGAACGCCCAGCTCGTCGCCGGGGCCGTCGCGATCGCCGTCGCCGCCTGGCGGCGCAACGTGCTGCTCACGATCTCCGCCGGCTTCGCGGTCTTCGTGCTCCTGCGCGCCGTCGCTCCCCCGTGAACGTTTGCGCCGCGCGTGAACCGGCTCGTTTCTTGTCCTCCTCCGCCGGGAGTGTCACGCTCGCCGCATGTACGGGACCACGCTGCGCTGCCTCGCCCTGGCGCTGCTCGTCGCCGCGCCCCTCCGCGCCGCCCCCCGGCCGAGGAAGGTGATCGGGGTCTCGCTCCTCACGCTCCAGCACCAGTTCTTCCGGGACCTGCGGACCGGGCTCGAGGAGAAGGCGATCGAGTACGACTGGGACGTCGTCGTCGTCGCGGGCGAGTTCGACGCCGCCCGCCAGGCGCGCCAGCTCGACGACTTCGTCGCCCGGCACGTGGACGCGATCGTGGTGGCCCCGTGCGACTCCGTGGAGATCGGCGCGCCGATCGAGCGGGCGAACCAGGCCGGGGTCCCGGTCTTCACCACCGACATCGCCAGCACCTCGCGCGCGGGGAAGGTCGTCGCGCACGTCGGGTCGGACAACGCCGCCGGCGGCCGGCGCGCGGGTTGGCTCATGGTGAAGGCGCTCGGCGGTCGCGGCGACGTCGTCCTGGTCACCCACCCCGGCGTGACCTCGGCCCTGGACCGCGTCCGGGGGTTCAAGGACGTCGTGGGGAAGGCCAGGGGCATGCGGGTCCTGGCCGAGGTCCCGGCGTGGGGGCAGCGCGCCAGGGCGGCGGAGGTCGTCGAGGACCTCATCGCGCGGCTGCCCGGGATACGCGGCGTGTTCGCGATCAACGACGACTCCGCGCTGGGCGCGCTCGCCGCGGTGACCGCCGCCGGGAAGGCGGGCAGGGTCGTCATCATCGGCTACGACGCCACGCCCGAGGCGCGCGAGGCGATCGGGCGCGGCCACCTGTACGGCGACGTCGTGCAGTACCCGTACAAGATCGGCACGCTCACGATCCAGGCCGTGCGCGACCACTTCGCGGGCAGGAAGGTTCCTGCGTTCATCCCGGTCGAGACCGGGGTCTACACCATCGAGGACGCGCGGAAGGGGAGGTGAACGCGGCGTCCCACGGGGACGCGGCTGCCCCTCGTGCGCGCCGCTGTGGCAAGCTGGGACTTTCGCGGAGGGCAGGCCCGTGACGCCCATCCAGAAGGCCTTCCAGCGGCTGCACGGCCGGCTCCGGAGCGCCGCGCCCTGGCTCCGCGGCGCCGAGGCGTACGTCGCCTCCGGGAGCCCCGCCCTGCTGGCGCGCGTGCAGCCGGGCGCCCCCGAGTTCCTCCTCGACGATCTCGCCGCGGCGATCGCGCTGCCTCCCGGGTGGAGCACCCAGGACCGGCGCGCCGTCCACGTCCTCGCGGCGGCGCGCTGCTTCGAGCCCCTGCGCCGGTTCCTGCTCCGCGCGCTCGCCGCCGAGCCGCCCGGCGAGGACCGGTTCGCGCCGATGCGCGCGGAGCTCGCGGCCGCCGGGCTCGACGACGTCGCGGTGGCGCAGCTCGTCATGCCCCTCGTCGACGGGCTCTCTCCGTGGTGTCCCGGATCGGCGGTCCGCTTCCTCCTCGGGCTCGGGGACGCCCAGCTCCGCGCCGCGATCGCCGGCGAGCGGGACCCGGCCGCGAGCTTCCCGCCGCTGATCGCGCTGCTGCTCCGCGCCGCCCCGGCGCGGGTCCCCCCCCTCCTCCCGACCCTCCTCGAGCGCGCCGGCGGCTGGGCCCTCCCGCCGGTCTGCGCCTGCCTCCTCGAGCGCGGCGGCCCGCGCTACGAGCGCGAGGTGGTCGCCGTCTTCCGGGCGCAGCCGGATCCCCAGCTCCGGTTCCGGATCGGGATCGCCCTCGATCGCCTCTCGCCCGCCCGCCACGGCGCGGCGGTGCTGGCGGCCGCGCGTGCGGCGCTGGCGCGCTCCGACGACGAGGGCGTCCACGTCCAGGCGATCGAGTGGATGGTGCGCCAGTTCCCGGCCGACACGCTC
>JAEYOU010000149.1 GCA_023411405.1 Pseudomonadota bacterium
GGGCTGGCGGACGGCGCTCGGCGCGTTCGATCCCGGGCTCGCGGTCTCGCTCGCGCCGCCCAAGGCAGACGACGGGCCGTCGGCGGCGCGCGCACTCGGGGCGGCGGACGCGGCGGCCCTGGTGGGCCTCCTGCTCGCCGCGCCGAACGGCGTCGAGGCGATGAGCCCGGACCTCCCCGGCCTCGTCCAGACCTCGACCAACCTCGCCATCGTCGAGACGAAGGACGACGCGGTCGAGGTCTCGCTCCTCACGCGGAGCGCCATCGACTCCTCCAAGGCCGCGCTCGCGGCCCGCATCGCGGGCGTCGCCGCGCTCGCCGGGTTCGAGACGCGCTCGTCGAGCGGCTATCCCGGCTGGCAGCCGGCGCCGGGCGCGGCCGTCGTCCGCCTGGTGACCGCCGTGCACGAGCGGCTGTTCGGGAAGCCGATGATCGTGAAGGCCATCCACGCAGGGCTCGAGTGCGGGATCCTGCGCGGCAAGTACCCGGAGGTCGAGATGGCCTCGCTCGGCCCGAGCATGTGGGACGTCCACACGCCCGACGAGCGCGTGTCCATCCCGTCGGTCCAGAACTTCTGGCGGCTGCTCACGGCCGTCCTCGCCGAAGCCTGACCCTTTCCCACGAAGGAGAGCCGCACCCATGGCCGCCCCCGCGTTCGAGTACCAGGATCCGTTCCCCCTCGCCCCGGACGACACGAAGTACCGCCTCCTGACGAAGGAGGGCGTCTCGGTCGCGAGCTTCGAGGGGACGGAGATCCTCAAGGTGGAGCCCGCCGCGCTGACCCGCCTCGCCCGCGAGGCGATGCGCGAGATCTCGTTCTTCCTCCGCGCGTCGCACAACGACCAGGTCGCGAAGATCCTCCGCGACCCCGAGGCCTCGCCCAACGACAAGGGCGTGGCGATGGCGTTCCTGCGCAACGCCGAGATCGCGGCCCGGGGCGAGCTGCCGCTCTGCCAGGACACCGGCACCGCCACGATCGTGGCGAAGAAGGGGCAGCAGGTCTGGACCGGCGTGAAGGACGAGAAGTACCTGTCCGAGGGCGTCTTCCAGACCTACGCGGACGAGAACCTGCGCTACTCGCAGACCGCGGCGCTCGACATGTACGAGGAGGTCAACACCGGCACGAACCTCCCGGCGCAGATCGACGTCTACGCGACGAGCGGGATGCACTACGACTTCCTGTTCCTCGCCAAGGGCGGCGGCTCGGCCAACAAGTCCCAGCTCTGGCAGGAGACCAAGGCGCTCCTCACGCCCGAGAAGCTCGAGGCGTTCCTCGTCGACAAGATGCGGCACCTGGGCACCGCCGCGTGCCCGCCGTACCACGTCGCGGTGGTCGTCGGCGGGACCTCGGCCGAGGCGGCGATGAAGACCGTGAAGCTCGCCTCGGCGCGCTGGCTCGACGGGCTGCCGACGCAGGGCAACCGGGCCGGCCAGGCGTTCCGCGACACCGCGCTCGAGGAGCGGCTCCTCGCGGCGGCGCACCGGCTCGGCATCGGCGCGCAGTTCGGCGGCAAGTACTTCGCGCACGACGTCCGGGTGATCCGCCTGCCGCGGCACGGCGCCTCCTGCCCGGTGGCGATGGCCGTCTCCTGCTCGGCCGACCGGAACGCGAAGGCGCGGATCGATCGCGACGGGATCTGGATCGAGGAGCTCGATCACGAGCCGCAGCGCGTGCTCGTGTCGCTCGGCGGGAAGGGCGGGAAGCACGCGCACGGCGAGCGGATCGACCTCGACCGGCCGATGAAGGAGATCCTGGCGGACCTCACGCGCTTCCCCGTCTCGACGCCGCTCCTCCTCTCGGGGACGCTCGTCGTCGCGCGCGACATCGCGCACGCGAAGTTCAAGGAGCTCCTCGACCAGGGGAAGCCGCTCCCGAAGTACCTGCTCGACCACCCCGTCTACTACGCCGGCCCGGCCAAGACGCCGAAGGGGAAGCCCTCGGGCTCGTTCGGGCCGACCACCGCCGGCCGCATGGACTCGTACGTCGATCTGCTCCAGTCGAAGGGCGCGTCGATGGTGATGATCGCCAAGGGCAACCGGAGCAAGGCGGTCACCGAGGCCTGCAAGAGGTGGGGTGGCTTCTACCTCGGCTCGCCCGGCGGCCCGGCCGCGGTGCTCGCGGAGGAGAACATCCGCAAGGTCGAGTGCATCGACTTCGCCGAGCTCGGGATGGAGGCGGTCTGGAAGATCGACGTCGTCGACTTCCCCGCGTTCGTCCTCGTGGACGACAAGGGGAACGACTTCTTCCAGAAGCTGGGGTGTTGAGAGCCCCGCCCGTCGCGCTCATCCCGCTCGTGCTTCGACAGGCTCAGCACGAGCGGACCAGCAACCCCCGCTCGCCCTGAGCCTGTCGAAGGGCGAGCGGGGACGTCGGCCCGAGCGGTCAGCGGGGCTCAATCCCAGTACACGCCCAGCCGTCCCTCGGCGAACCAGATGTCCTCCTCGACGTCGCCGATCTTCACCTTCTTGGTGAGCGCGCCGGCCTCGAGGAACCCGCCGACGCCCAGCGCGCCGATCCGGACGCCCAGGGCGGCCCCGTACCCGAACGACTTCGGGCCCTCGATGAGGTTGCCGTAGCTCAGGATGCCGCGGGCGTAGAGCGGGAAGAGCGGCGGCTTCACGACGATCATCGGGCGGAGATCGATGTCGAACTCCGACTCCTCGACGTCGCCGAGGTTGGCGAGCGCGCCGAGCTCGAGCTTCACCACGGGGAACGAGTAGCCGGCCGCGAGCATGACGTTGGTCGGGATCCGCTCGGTGGGCTTCGGGTCCCACCGGAGGCCGCTGCCGAGCGACGCCTCGAACAGGCCGCCGGCGCGGGCGGACAGGGGGGCGAGGAACAGCGTGAGCGCGACGGCTGCAGAGAAGAGCTTCGCCATGTGCTTCCTCCAGGCTCGATGATGCGCCCGGGCCGTCCTCCGGGACGGCCGCCGGGTGGGCGTGGGTGCAAGTCTACGCTCGAACGCTCGCCGGGTGAAAACACCGGCAGTGCGCCCGTGTGGTCGGATCGGCGCGCGGTGCCTACGGCACCGCGTCGTACCGATCGAACTTCATCGTGAAGAGCGCCCGCCCCTGCGAGAGGGAGCGGAGCTCGGTCGCGTAGCCGAACAGGCGGCGCAGCGGCGCCTCGCCCTCGATCACCTTCACCGCCGCCCCGCGCTCCGACACGTCGAGCACGGTGCCCTTCCGGCGATCGATGCTCCCGATGACCTCGCCGAGGTGCTCGGCGGGCGCCACGATCTCGAGCCGCATGAGCGGCTCCAGGATCAGCGGACCGGCGCGCGCGGCGGCGTCGCGCACCGCGTCGGCGCAGGCGATCTTGTACGTGAACGGCTTCGAGGCGCCCTCGCGCCAGGTGAGGTCGGTGACGGTGACCTGGACGTCCTGGAGCGGGTGGCCCTCGAGGGCGCCGGCCTCGGCGGCCTCGCGGGCGCCGTCCTCGAGCATGCGCCGGACCTCGTCGCGCAGGAACGGGAGGGCCGCGGCCGGCGGCGCGATCGCGAACCCGAACCCGGCGCCGCGCGGCCGCGGGCCGACGCGCAGCGAGACCTGGCCGAAGAGCGCGCCATCCTCGAGCGTCCGCTCGAAGGTGGCGGTCGCCTCGGCCTCGCGGGAGAGCGTCTCGCGCAGGAGGACCTGGGGCGCCCCGGTGCGCACCGACAGCCGGAACTCGCGGCGCAACCGCTCGGCGACGATCTCGAGGTGGAGCTCGCCCATCCCCGAGAAGAGGAGCTGGCCCGTGTCCGGGTCCTCGCCGAACCGGAACGTCGGGTCCTCGTCGGCGATGCGCGCGAGCGCCTCGAGCAGGAGCTCGCGGTCCTTCTGCGATCCCGCCTCGATCGCCTGCGAGATGACGGGCTCGTAGGAGGAGAGCCGCTCGAGCAGCACGGGGTGCGCCTTGTCGGTGAGCGTGTCGCCGGTGCGCGTCTCCTTGAGGCCGGCGACGGCGAAGATCTGCCCCGCGCCCAGGGCCGGGACGCGCTCCTTCTGCGCGGCGTGCATGAGGAGCACGCGGCCGACCTTCTCGAACTTGCCCTGGCTCGCGTTCCAGACGGCGTCCCCCTCGGCGATCCGCCCGCCGTACACGCGAACGAAGACGTGCCGGCGCCGCTCGTCGAGCAGCGAGACCTTGAACGCGAGGGCGAGCAGCGGCGCGCCGTCGCCGACGGGGCGCCGGACCTCCGCGCCGGTCTGCGGATCGTGCCCGGTGGGCGGCGGCACGTCGAGCGGGGAGGGGAGGTACGCGGCGACGGCGTCGAGCACCTGCGGGATCCCCCGGTTCCGGAGCGCGGACCCCGCGAGCAGCGGGACGAAGGCGCCCGCGAGCGTCACGCGCCGGATCGCGGCGCGGAGCGCCTCCGGCGGGACGTCGCGCTCCTCGAGCACCGCCTCGGCGGTCGGATCGTCGTGATCGGCGACGGCCTCGACCAGCTTCAGGCGGGCCTCCTCGCCCGCGGGCGAGAGGCCCGCGCTGGTCGTGAAGTCGCGCGGGTTCCCCGGATCGCCGAAGCGGATGGTGGTCCGGGCGACGAGGTCCTCGAGGCCGGAGAAGGCCGCCTCGGCCCCGAGCGGCCGGTGGACGGGCGCGACGGCGTGATCGGGGAAGTGGCGGCGGAGCGAGGCGAGCGTCATCTCGAAGTCGGCCCCGACGCGGTCCATCTTGTTGGCGAAGGCGATCCGCGGGACGCGGTACCGGTCCGCCTGGCGCCAGACCGTCTCGCTCTGGGGCTCGACGCCGTGCGCGGCGTCGAAGACCGCCACCGCGCCGTCGAGCACGCGGAGCGACCGCTCCACCTCGATGGTGAAGTCCACGTGGCCAGGGGTGTCGATGAGGTGTAGCTCGTGGCCGGTCCACTCGAGGCGCGTCACCGCGGAGGTGATGGTGATCCCCCGCTCGCGCTCGAGGTCCATCCAGTCCATGACGGCCTGGCCCTCGTGCACCTCGCCCATCTTGTGGGTTCGCCCGGCGACGAAGAGCAGGCGCTCGGTGAGCGTCGTCTTGCCCGCGTCGATGTGGGCCATGATGCCGAGGTTGCGGATGGCGCGCATCCGCCGCTCTGCACCATCGACCTTGCCCTCCGCCATCCCGTCCTCCTCCGCGCCCGAGCCGGCCTCTCGCCTCCGCGCCCCCACCAGAGTATACGACTCCCCGCCGTGCGCGACCTCTGCCGACGCTGCCTCCGCCCCCGGACGCTCTGCCTCTGTGAAGGGCTCGCGCCCGCCGCCTCGCGGACGCGGGTGCTCATCCTCCAGCATCCGCGCGAGGCGCGCCTCGCCATCTGCAGCGCCTGGCTCGCGCGGATCGCCCTCGAGAACGCCGAGCTCCACCAGGCGGTGCACCTCGACGCGCACCCGCGGGTCCGGGCGCTGGCGGACGAGCCCGGCGCGGCGCTCCTCTACCC
>JAEYOU010000221.1 GCA_023411405.1 Pseudomonadota bacterium
ACGCCGAGTTCGCGCGCGCGGAGGAGAAGCTCCGGCGTCACCTCGGCGTCCAGAGCCTCGACTCCTTCGGCGTCGGCGGGATGACGCTCGGCCTCGCCGCGGCCGCGGGGGCGCTCGCGTACCTCTCCGACACGCAGCGGGCGGAGCCGCGCCACGTCGATCGGCTCGCGCGGCTCGCGACCGACGAGGTCCTCCTCCTCGACGAGGCGACCCGCGCCAACCTCGAGCTCGAGCGGACGCTCTCGGGGAACCGGAAGAAGGGGACGCTGCTCGCGCTCCTCGACCGGACCGTCACCGCCGGCGGCGGGCGCCGGCTCGCGGAGTGGCTCCGCTATCCGCTCCAGGATCCGGTCCGGATCGGCGCGCGGCTCGATGCCGTCGAGGAGCTGGTCGGCTCCGCCGTCGCGCGCGAGGACCTCGCGACGGCGCTCCGCCCGGTGGCCGACCTCGAGCGGCTCCTCTCGCGACTCGTGCTCGGGCAGGGGAACGCGCGCGATCTCCGCGCGCTCGCGGCGGCGCTGCTCGCGCTCCCGGCGCTCGCCGGGGTCCTCGAGGCGCGGAAGGCGGCGCTGCTCGCGACCTCGGGGGCGCGGCTGCGCGGGCTGGAGAAGCTGGCCGCGCACCTCGACCGCGCGGTCGCCGAGGAGCCGCCGCCAGGGCTCAAGGAGGGCGGGCTCATCCGGCGCGGCCACTCCGCGGAGCTGGACGAGCTGGTCTCGATCGTCGAGGACGGGAAGGGGACCATCGCGCGGATGGAGGCGGAGGAGCGCGCGCGGACCGGCATCGGCTCGCTCAAGGTCCGCTACAACAAGGTCTTCGGCTACTACCTCGAGGTCACGAAGCCCAACCTCCACCTCGTGCCGAAGGACTGGGAGCGGCGGCAGACGACGGTGGGCGGCGAGCGGTTCGTGACGCCGGAGCTCAAGAAGTTCGAGGAGAAGGTGCTCACCGCCGAGGAGCGGCGGTTCGCGCTGGAGGAGAGGCTGTTCGAGGCGCTGCGCCAGGCGGTGATCGCGGAGGCGGGGCGGATCCGGACCGCGGCCGACGCCGCGGCCACGGCCGACGCGCTCCTCTCGCTCGCGCGCGTCGCGGCCGAGCGCGGCTACGCGCGGCCGGAGGTGGACTCCTCGCTCGCGCTCGAGATCGTGGACGGGCGCCATCCGGTGGTGGAGGCGGTGCTGCCGGAGGGGCCGGCGTCGTTCGTGCCGAACGACGTGAGGGTCGCGGCGCGGCCGGGGCCCGATGCCGCTCGTCCTTCGACAGGCTCAGGACGAGCGGAGGACTCGGCGGCGGACGACGCCGCCGCGCTCCTCGTCATCACCGGCCCCAACATGGCCGGCAAGAGCACGGTGATGCGCCAGGCGGCGCTCGTCGCGCTCCTCGCGCACATGGGGAGCTTCGTCCCGGCGCGCCGCGCGCGGGTCGGGCTCGTGGACCGCATCTTCACGCGCGTCGGCGCCTCCGACGACCTCGCGCGCGGCCGCTCGACCTTCATGGTCGAGATGACCGAGACCGCCGCCATCCTGCACAACGCGACGCGCCGCTCGCTGGTGGTCCTGGACGAGATCGGCCGCGGGACCTCGACCTTCGACGGCCTCTCGATCGCGTGGGCCGTGGCCGAGCACCTGCACGACGAGGTCGGCTGCCGGACGATGTTCGCGACGCACTACCACGAGCTTCAGGACCTGGCCCGCGAGCGGCCGGCGGTGAAGAACCTGACGGTCGCGGTGCGCGAGGTGGGCGAGCGGGTGGTCTTCCTGCGCAAGCTGGTCGAGGGCGGCGCCTCGCGCAGCTACGGCATCGAGGTGGCGAAGCTGGCGGGGCTCCCGGTCGAGGTGCTGGCGCGGGCGCGCGAGATCCTGAAGAACCTGGAGGCGATGGAGGTGGACGAGCGGGGCCACGCGGCGCTCGCGCACGGCACGCAGGGCAGGCGCCGGCCCGCGGAGACGGCGGCGCAGCTCGGCCTCTTCGCGGCGCCGCCGGACCCGGCCGCGGCCGAGCTCCTCCGCGAGCTCGAGGGGCTCGACGTGGACGCGCTCCGCCCGCTGGACGCGCTCAACCTGCTCGCCGGGTGGAAGCGCAAGCTGGTACGCTGAGGCCCCGGGCAGGAGGAAACATGAAGCTCCTCGGAGCGGGTGTCGTCTTCGTCGGGATCCTGATCGCCGGCTGCGCCGGTCCCGGAGCCGCCGGCACGCCCGCCGCGCAGGATCCTTCCGGTCCCGCGGCCACGGCGTCGCCTGCGCCGGGCGCCCCCGCCGGGAAGGCGCGCCGGGCGAAGCCGGGCGCGTTCCCGAAGGCGGACGAGCTCGCCCGCCTGGCCCAGCGCCCCGCGCCGGAGCGGCTCTTCCCGGAGCGCGAGGAGGACCCCGAGACCTTCGCGCTCGAGGGGATCCCGCGGCAGCTGCCGGCGCAGACCGACCACCGGCCCGAGGGCCCGTGGGACAGGCTGCTCGCCGCGGCGGCGGCGCGCTCCAAGGGGCAGCTCCGCATGACGGAGCCGATGGCTTGCCTCGCCGGGCAGGTCGGGCGGTTCGTGCTGGCGCGCAAGGTCCAGCCCGGTCCCGCGGCCCTCGCCTTCCTGGCCGCGCGGTGCGCCGTCCCCCACGGCGGCGTAGCGACGGGCACGCTCGTCCAGCCGCTCGGCGGCGGCGAGACGGACGAGGAGCTCTTCGAGCGCCTGCGCAAGCCGGCCGAGGAGCTGCTCGAGGAGACGCTCGGCGCGGGCGCGCGGGTCGCCGGGATCTGGTACGGGCGGAACGCGGAGCGCGCGGTGGTGCTGGTCGTCCACGTCGAGCCGCTCGCCCGGCTCGACGCCTTCCCGGAGCGCCCTCCCGCCGATGGCGCGGTCGTCGTGGCCGGCGAGCTCCTCCGCCCCGCCGCGCGGATCCACGGCATCGTGACGCGCGGCCGGTACGGGTTCCGCCCCTGCGCGGCGGAGAAGGGGCTGGCGCTCCCGCGGTTCCGCGTCCGGTGCGAGGTCGATCCCGCCGACCCGTCGGCGACGCTCGAGATCGCCGCCTTCGAGGAGAACCGGATCTTCGGCCCGGTGGTGGTGACGCTGCGGCTCTGGCCGAAGGGCGAGCCGCCGAGGAGCTACGTGCGCCCGGCGCTCCGGGTCCGGGCCCCGGTCGACGGCGACCTCCCGGCGACGCTCGTCACGCTCCTCAACCGCGTGCGGGCGGACGCCGGCCTCGCGCCGCTCTCGCTCGTGCGCGACCAGTCGCAGACCGCGGAGTCGCTCGCAGGGCAGTTCTTCGGCGCCGCGCTCCAGGGCGACCACGCGGCCCAGGAGACGATCGTCCTCGGGCTGCGGGCCGGCTGGCAGGTGCCCGGGCTCGTGCGCCAGGGCCACTTCACGGCGATGCGCTCGGACGACGTCGCCGATGCGAGCCGGCTCGTGGCGCTCGCGCTGGAGCGGCCGTCGGGCCGCGAGGCGCTCCTCCACCCCGAGGTCCGCGCCATGGCGGTGGGGACGGTGCGCGAGGCGAACGCCATCGGCGCGCTCTTCTCGACCTACGCGCTCGTCGAGCCGGCGCAGGCCGAGGTCGAGGCGGCCGCGGTGCTGCGCCGGATCGACCGCGAGCGGGCGAAGCGGAGCAAGATCCCGGTCCGTCCGCTGCCCGAGCTCTCGCGGGAGACCGCCGCGCTCGCGGCGGCGGTCGAGCGCGGGGACAGGAGGCCGAAGGAGGCCGTGCACGAGCTCGTCCAGGCGGCGAAGAGCACGCTCCGCGGCGGGGCCTTCCAGTCCTGGATCGGCTTCGGCGAGCGGCTCGACGACATCGCGCTCCCGGCGCTCCTGCTCGCGCCCGACGAGCTGCGCGTCTCGGTGGCGGTCGCCCACTTCCGGGAGGAGGGCGCGCCGTGGGCGACGTACTGCGTCCTCGTGGGCGCCTACGAGCGGGCGGCGCAGAAGAAGGCGCCCGAAAAGCCGAAGACGGAAGATCTGTAGGAGATCTTCCGCCTCGATTTCGCTCACCCTTCGACAGGCTCAGGGTGAGCGGCCATTCTCGATCCGGCTGAACCGCGGGAGCGGCAAGAGCTCATCCGCTCGTGCTGAGCCTGTCGAAGCACGAGCGGTGGGTGCCCACGGATCAGGTCTTCGGCCCGCTGTGGCACGCCTTGCAAGTGATCGGCGCGCCCTTGGCCTTGTTGGCCTTGTGGCAGTCCTGGCAGGCCTTGTGACCCGTCTCCTTCGTGTACTCGATCTTCCCGCCGGCGTCGCTCGTGTGGCACTGCGTGCACTTCAGATCCTTGTGCGTCGCGTGGTTGAACACGACCTCGCCGTTCTTGTTCGGCAGCTTGCTCGGGGTCGTGGGCGCGGTTGCGGCGAGGGCGACGGTGGTGAAGGCGAGCGCGGCGAGGACGGCAAGGGTTCGGTTCACTGGTGGCTCCTCGGTCGGGGTACGAGCGCCCCGGTCGCAATATGGTGACGCGCGAGATTACCCGGAATTCACCATTGGGGCGCAAGGCTTGCTCGCTCCGACCGGGTGCGCCGCTTTAGGGGGATGCTGCCGGGGGAGGCTCCTGGGACCCGCCAAGTACCGCGGACCGAAAAATGGACGTCGATACCGGCCCCTGGGACAGTCGGCTCGATGGGCAGCCGAGTCTGCGCCGCCGTGATCGCCTTCCTGCTCGCCACGCCAAACGAGGTGTGGGCGGCGAGCGCACATCGTCGTGCGCACACCTCGTCTCACACGGCGCAGAAGAAAGCCGCCGCGCGGTCGGCAGCGAAGTCGAAGCGGCCCGCTGTCCGGAAGCCCCGGCTCGAGCAGGCCAAGGCCGCGATGGCGGCGCTGATCCGCGATCGCCAGCGCCGTCGCTTCCGGCACAACTGGGAGAAGGCGATCGCCGGGCTCCTCCAGGCTGCGAGGGGCCGGGATCGCGCCGCGGGGCTCTCCGAGGCGGCCCGCGCACGCTACGCGCTCTACCGGTGGTCGGCCGACGAGGCCGACCGCGTGAAGGCCCTGCGGCTCGCGGAGCAGGCCGCGCGCCTCGGCGCGAGCGACGCCCGGTCGCTGGCCGCCGCCATCCGTCGCGAGGCGGGCGACGATCGCCCGGCCCACGCGCCCGCGCGCAAGCGG
>JAEYOU010000146.1 GCA_023411405.1 Pseudomonadota bacterium
CTCCCGGGGGGCGCCGGCGCCGCTCAGCTGCCGTCGGGTGCGCCCAGCGGCTTGCGGCTCGGGCCCGGCTGCTGGTCCAGCCACCGGCGGGCGGCGGCGCGCTCCTCGAAGACCGCGCAGGTGAGCCCCCAGCGGCGCTCCTCCTCGACGATCCGCCGCGCGCGCGCGCTGCCGAACGTGGAGCGGGGGAGCACGAGGGCCCAGGACTTGAGTCCGAGCGCGACGGCCCGGGGCCGCCACACGGTCGCGCCCCACTCGACGTCGTCGTTCGAGATCGCGCCGTTCAGCCGCTCGTCGGAGAGCCACTTCGTGGCCCCGTGCTCGCGCATGAGCTCGAGGCCGCGCAGCAACGCCTGCCGGAACACGTCGGAGACGAGGAACCGGTGCGTCACGTGCTCGACGATGCCCGCGTCCGGGTCGCACGCCACCGTGACGAACTCGTTCTCGAGCGCGACGATTCGCATCTCGTGCTCCTCCGGGCCGGGGGCTGCTCCGGCGCGACGGATTCTATCCCCTCGGACGCGTCCCCCGGCACCCCCCTGGGCGCGAGGACCCGCCTGCTCCCGCGCGTCAGGCCTTCCGCGCCCGCGGGTGCGCAGCGTCGTAGACCTCCGCGAGCCGCTTCCAGTCGAGGTGCGTGTACCGCTGCGTCGTCGAGAGCGACGCGTGCCCGAGCAGCTCCTGGATCCCGCGCAGGTCGGCGCCGTTCCCGAGGAGGTGCGTCGCGAAGCAGTGGCGGAGCACGTGCGGGTGCACGTGCCGCGGGAGCCCCGCCTTCAGGGTCCAGCCCTCGAGCCGGCGCGCCACGGAGCGGCTCGTGAGGCGACCGCCGCGGTGGTTGAGGAACAGCGCTCCGCCGCCGCGCGCCCGGTCGGGTCCCGCCGCGAGGACCGGCCGCGCCTCGTCGAGGTACCGGCCGATCGCCTCGGCGGCGGGGCGACCGAAGGGCACGATCCTCTCCTTGCTCCGCTTCCCGAGGACGCGCACGAGCCCGGCGCCGAGATCGACGTCCTCGAGGTCGAGCCCGGTGAGCTCGGAGACGCGCAGCCCGCTGCCATAGAGGAGCTCGAGGAATGCGCGATCGCGCCGCTCGAGCGGCGCGGCGAGCCTCGGCGCCTCGACGAGCGCCGCGACCTCCTCCTCGGGCAGCGCCTCGGGAAGCCGCTTCGGGCGCCGCGGCGAGGAGACGCCGCGGGCCGGGTTGCCGGGCGCGATCCCCTCGCGCACGAGGAAGCGGTAGAGCGATCGGATGGCCGAGAGCTTCCGCGCGAGGCTCACCGCGCCGGCGTCGCCGGCGGCGGACGACAGGTACCGCCGGATCGCCCCCGGCGACCCGGGGACGAGCGGTTCGCCCGCCGCGGCGAGGTGCGCCGCGTACTGCTCGAGATCGACCCGGTACGCCTTGCGCGTGTGCGGCGAGGCCCGGCGCTCGGTCTCGAGGTACGCGAGGAAGCCCTCGATCTCCGGCGGGGCGGCGGGACGGTCGGCGGCCACGAGCGATCCGTAGCATCCCCATGCAGCGGCCGGAAGTTTCGCGCCGGCCCTCTCGGCCGCGGCTTTGCCTCCTGGGCCGCTCGCCGCTCGCCCTTCGACAGGCTCAGGGCGAGCGGAATCTCAGTCCGCTCGGGGCGCCTCCTGCGGCAGCTCGGCCACGTACACCCCCGCCCGCTTCTCCTGCACGACCACGTAGGCGACGCGCATGGCGTCGGGCCCGAGGAAGCGCGCGGAGCCCGGCCGGACGTGCGTGTCCACCCGCGCGAGCCGCCCTCCCTCCCAGACCCCCACGTCGAGGGCGTCGCGGTCCATCCGCTTCCAGGTGAGGAGCAGCCGGCCCGGCGCGCGCGGCGCGTACTCGAAGCTCTTCACCCCCTCGGCGACCAGCTCCGGCTTCGCGCCCGGCGCGGCGACGTCGACGCGCTCGAGATCGCAGGCCTCGCCGTTCCGCTCGCACCGCGTCCGGTAGTAGAGCCACTTCCCGTCGGGCGAGAAGGAGAAGCCGAACGAGCCCTGGGCGATCCGCCGCGGCGCCGCGGCCTCCGGCGCGGCGACGTCCGCGAGGAGCAGGTCGACCGAGTAGCCGCCCCGCGTGGAGTGCTGCAGGAACGCGACGAAGCGGCCGTCGGCCGAGAGCTCCAGGTCGGAGACGTTCCTCCCGAACGTCCGCCGGGGAGCGTCGAGGCCGCCTGCGCCGATCGTGCCCGAGCGGACGCGCGGGTCGTACTCCTCGAGCCAGGCGAGCCGCGGCGCGCGCGCCGCCCAGCGGAACTCGCCCACCTCGCGCGCCAGCGCGCGATCGGCCCCGCCGGCGGCGCGCACGTGCAGGTTGCCCTGCTTCCCGGGCGACGCCTCGGCGACGTAGGCGATCGCCTCGCCCTGCGGCGCGAAGGCGAAGACGCGGACGGCCCTGGCGAGCGGCGTCGGACGGGCGGCGGGCCGCGCCTCGGCGAGCTCGAGCCGGGCGCCGTCGGCCTCCATCCGCGTGAAGGCGTACAGGCGGCCGCGGCCGAAGCCGTAGTCGCCGATCTTCCCGGCCACGGGCACCGCCGCGGGCACGGCCCCCCCGTCCGAGCGCGGGGGTACGGCGAGGAGCTCGCCCCCGGTGACGCCGCGGCGGCGCACGAG
>JAEYOU010000275.1 GCA_023411405.1 Pseudomonadota bacterium
CTACGTCCGCGCGCTCCTCCACGGCGTCGTGGCAGCGCCGGGGCGCGACCCGGCGCTGCGCGCAGCGCTGGAGGAGGAGGCGGAGCAGCGCGGCCGACCGGCGCTCCACGCGCGGCTCGCCGCGATCGATCCCGGGATGGCGGCGCGGATCCGGCCGAACGACCTCGTCCGGATCGTCCGCGCCCTCGAGATCGCCGCCGGCGGCGCGCGCCCCTCGGAGCTGTACGCGGCGCACGGCTTCCGGGAGGACCGGTACCGCGCGACGATCCTCGCGCTCGACGTGCCGCGGCCGGAGCTGCACGCCCGGATCGACGCGCGGGTCCCGGCCATGTTCGCGCGAGGGCTCCTGGCCGAGACCGAGCGCCTGCTCGCGCGCTGCGGCGGCCGGCTCCCGGACCGCGTTCCGATCGGGTATGCCGAGGCGGCCGCGGTCCTGCGCGGGGAGCTCCCGGAGGCGGAGGCGATCCGCCGGATCCAGACCGCGCACCGGCAGTACGCGCGCAGGCAGGTGATCTGGCTGCGCAAGGAGCCCGGGGTGCGCTGGATCCGGCCGCCGTGGGACGTCGACGCCCTGGCGCGGTGCGTCGAGGGCGCGGCGGCTCCCTGAGCCGGGATGGCGGCGCCCGGAAGGCCGCGTGTTATAAGCCGCCCCGTGACGAAGCTCGCTTACGCGCTGGAGTTCGAGCGCCCGCTGCTCGCGCTCGAGGCGAAGATCGCCGAGTTGAAGGAGCTCTCCGGTCCCGCCAAGGGCGACTTCGGCGAGGAGATCCAGAAGCTCGAGCGGAAGGCGCAGCGCCTCCAGGACCAGATCTTCAGCGACCTCGACCGCTGGCAGACGGTCCAGCTCGCCCGGCATCCGCACCGGCCGTACACGCTCGACTACCTGAAGCACCTCTTCACCGACTTCTTCGAGATCGAGGGCGACCGGCGGTTCTCCGCGGATCGCTCGATCGTCGGCGGCGTCGCCCGGTTCGACGGCGAGCCGGTGGTGGTGATGGGCCACCAGAAGGGCCGCAGCACGAAGGAGAACATGCTCCGCAACTTCGGCATGCCGCGGCCGGAGGGGTACCGCAAGGCGCGGCGGCTCTTCGACCTCGCGGCGCGGTTCGGAAGGCCGGTCATCACCTTCATCGACACGCCCGGCGCCTACCCGGGGATCGGCGCAGAGGAGCGCGGCCAGGCCGAGGCGATCGCGGTGAACCTCGAGGTGATGGCGTCCTTGCCGGTGCCGGTGGTGGCGATGGTCATCGGCGAGGGCGGCTCGGGCGGCGCGCTGGCGCTCGGCGTGGCAAACCGCGTGCTCATGCTCGAGTACTCGATCTACTCGGTCATCTCGCCCGAGAGCTGCAGCGCCATCCTGTACCGCGACCCTACCAAGGCGGAGCGGTCGGCCGACGCGCTCCGGCTCACGGCGCGGGACCTGGCCGGCTTCGGCATCACGGACGAGCTCGTGCGGGAGGCGCCCGGCGGGGCGCACCGCGACGCGGCGCTCACCGCGAAGAACGTGGGCGAGGCGCTCCGGAAGCACCTCGCCCAGCTCCGGCGCCTCTCCGGCCCGGAGCTCGTCGAGGATCGGTACCGCCGCTTCCGCACGATGGGCGTGTTCGTCGAGGAGCGCTGACGGCAGGGCGGAGGGGCCTCGGTCCCCCGGCCGGCCGCGGAAGGCAAGGCGCGACGCGCGTCCGTCCCGCGCTCGGAGGACGGCCGGCCGCGGAGGGCAGGCGCGGCGGAAGTACGCGGCGCGGACCGGCGCCGGGGTGGGGCGCACTCGCCGCAGTCGCCAAGGTTCGGGCGCGCGGGGTATAAACGTCCGCCCATGGCACTGGTCCCGCCCAACGTCGCCTCGCTCCAGCCCTACGTCCCCGGCAAGCCCATCGAGGAGGTCGAGCGCGAGTACGGCGTCTCGAACGTGGCGAAGCTCGCCTCGAACGAGAACCCGCTCGGCCCGTCGCCGCGCGCGCTCGCCGCCGCCCGCGAGGCCCTGGCGCAGGTGAACCTCTACCCGGACGGCTCCGCGTACGCGCTCCACCAGGCCCTCGCCGCGCACCACGGCGTCACGCCCGAGGAGATCTTCGTCGGGAACGGCTCGAACGAGCTCATCGAGCTCCTCGTCCGCACGTTCGTGCTCGACAACGAGGAGGTGCTCGCGTCGGCCCAGAGCTTCATCGCGTACAAGCTCGCCGCCAACGCGCACGGCCGGACGTTCATGGAGGCGCCCATGAAGGCGCGCTTCCACTACGACCTCGACGCGCTCAAGAAGCTCCTCGGGCGGAAGACCAAGGTCGTCTTCCTCGCCAACCCGGACAACCCGACCGGCACCTGGTTCCTGGAGAAGGATCTCCTGCCGCTGCTCGACGCCGCGCCCAAGGACACCCTGGTCGTCCTCGACGAGGCGTACGCCGAGTACGTGGACGCGCCGGGGTACCAGGACGCGCTGGCGCTCCGGAAGAAGTACCCGAACCTCGTCGTCCTGCGGACCTTCTCGAAGATCTACGGCCTCGCGGGCCTGCGGGTCGGCTACGGGCTCGCGCGGCCGGACCTCGTCGAGTACATCGACCGCGTGCGGGCGCCGTTCAACGTGAACCACGTCGCGCAGGCCGCCGCGGCGGCGGCGCTCGCGGACGCGGAGCACGTCCAGCGCAGCCGCGCCCTGGTCCTCGAGCAGCGGCCGCTCCTCGCCGCGGGCCTCGAGAAGCTCGGCGCGACCGTGGTCCCGTCCCAGGGCAACTTCCTCCTCGCCGACTTCCCCGGGAAGCCGGCCCGGCAGCTGTTCGAGGACATGCTGCGCGAGGGCGTCGTCCTCCGCCCGATGGCGGGCTACGGCTTCCCCAACGCGCAGCGGATCTCCGTCGGCCTGCCCGCCGAGAACGAGAAGTGCCTGGCGGCGCTCGGGCGGGTCCTCGCGAAGTGATGTCCGTTCGACAGGCGCAGGGTGAGCGCCCTTCGACAGGCGCAGGGTGAGCGGAGTGACTCGTCCGTTCATCGTGGCCGTCGATGGGCCCGCCGGGGCCGGGAAGTCCACCGCCGCGCGGATGCTGGCGGCGCGCCTCGGGTTCGCGATGGTGGACACCGGGGCGATCTACCGGACGGTGGCGCTCGCCGCGCGCCGGGCCGGGATCGACTTCGCCGACGACGCCGCGCTCGAGGCGCTCCTCCCCGGCCTGCGCATCCGCTTCGCGCCGCCCACGCGCGCCGGCGAGCCGCAGCGGGTGCTGCTCGGCGACGAGGACGTCTCGGCCGAGATCCGGACGCCGCCCATGTCGCTCGGGGCGAGCGCCGTCTCGGCCCGACCCGTGGTACGCGCGGGACTGCTGGAGCTGCAGCGGCGGCTCGCGCTCGCGCCGGAGAACCGCGGCGCGGTGCTCGAGGGGCGCGACATCGGCACGGTCGTCTTCCCCGAGGCCGACGCGAAGTTCTTCCTGACCGCCTCGCCCGAGGAGCGGGCGCGCCGCCGGCACGCGGAGCTCCTGGCGAAGGGGTCGAGGGTCGAGCTCGCCGAGGTCCTCGCCGAGCAGGAGAAGCGCGACCGGGACGACTCCTCGAGGGCGGTCGCCCCGCTCCGCCCTGCGGCCGACGCCGCGCAGATGGACACGACCGGCCTCACGCTGGAGGCGGTGGTGGAGCACCTCGCCGCCGTCGTCGTCGCCCGGATGGTCGCCGCGGAGACCCGGAGATGAACGGGCCGCCCGAGGGCCGGAGCTACGGGCCCAGGGAGTGCGGCAGCTGCCGCCTCTGGCGGCCCATCCTCGAGGACGAGCGCGGGCCGGTCGGCCCCTGCCGCCTCGGGGTACGGACCGGCGACTTCCCGGGCACCGCCCCACGGTGCGAGCGCTACCTGTCCCGCGACGAGGCCGTCCCCGCCGCGCCGCCGCCCGAGTCCACCCGTCGCCGCGCGCGCCGCCCCGCGGCCCCGGTCGTCCACCGCACCGACGCGGCCGGCGATCCGGAGACGCCGGCGGCGTCGCTTCGCAACGCCGAACCGCTCCCGGAGGATCTTGCCGCCATGACCCGCGAAGAGTTCGCCCAGGCCATCCGCGAGGCGCTCGCCGACGAGAGCGCGCCCGTGAAGCTCGCGCCGCGCTGGGAGGGCGGGACCGTCGTCCTCAAGCCGGGCGATCCCTCCACGCAGGCGAAGGAGATCCCGCTCGACAGCCTCTTCCACAAGGTCGTGATGATCCGCGATCGCCTGCGCGTGCTGGAGCAGCGGATCAACGGTCACGAGAAGCTGTCGGACGCGGAGAAGGTCGAGCTGCAGCAGTACGTGACGCGCTGCTACGGCTCGCTCACGACCTTCAACCTGCTGTTCCGGGACGAGCGGGAGAAGTTCGTGGGGGAGAAGACGTAGAGAGGAAGCGGTCGCGACGTCCCGATGGCGTTCCCCGCCCGCGCCGCTATATTCCTCGCGTGGACGTGAAGATCGCGAGGACCGCAGGCTTCTGCTGGGGCGTGCGGCGGACCGTCGAGAAGGTGGTCGAGGTCGCGGACGAGGCGAGGGGGCCCGTCGTGACCCTCGGCCCCATCATCCACAACCCGCAGGCGGTCGCCCGGTTCCAGGAGCGCGGGGTAGGGACGGTGAAGTCGGTCGCGGAGATCCCCGACGGGACCACGGTCGTGGTCCGGACGCACGGCGCGGTGCGCGACGAGCTGGAGCGCGCGAAGGCGCGCGGTCTCACGGTCGTGGACGGCACCTGCCCGTACGTGATCTTCCCGCAGGCGATGGCGCGGCGGCTCTCCGCCGACGGGTACCACCTCGTCATCGTCGGTGACGAGAACCACGCGGAGATCAAGGGCGTCGTCTCCTATGCGTCCGGCCCGGTCACCGTGGTGAGGCCGGGCGCGCCCGTCCCCGAGTTCAAGGCCAAGAAGGTCGCCGTCCTGGTCCAGACCACCTGCGTCGGCGCGGACTTCGAGCGGGTGGTCGGGCAGCTCGCCCTCCGGCACATGGAGGTCCGGGCGGTGAACACCATCTGCAACGACACCGAGGAGCGCCAGGCCGACGCCCGCTCCCTGGCCCGCGAGGTCGACGCGGTCGTCGTCGTCGGCGGGAAGAACAGCGCCAACACGCGCCACCTCGCCGAGATCTGCCGCGAGATCCAGCCCCGGACATGGCACGTCGAGACCGAGGCCGAGCTCCGGCCGGAGTGGTTCGAGGGCTGTCACGTGGTCGGCCTGTCCGCCGGCGCCTCGACGCCCGACTGGGTGGTCGAGGGGGTTGCCGGCTGGCTCCGCGGGCTGTAGACAGGGCCCCGACATGCCTTGACCGCGCGTTTTTGGCCGTGTAGCTTGCGCGTTCCGGAAATACCGGAACTTCCGCCGGGGCTTGCCCGGCACGCGCCTCCCGCCCTCGATCCCCGGGGCCCGGCGCGCAACCGACCAGGGGGCAGCAGTGGCAACGCCGGCGTCCTCACACCTCCGCTGCCTTGAACGGCGCGGTCCCGCCTGGACCCGGCGCTTCCCGAAGAAAAGGTTGGCCTGACCGAATGGAGAACCAGACTATCCGTACGCCCGACGTGGAGACCGAGGACTTCGCGACCCTGTTCGCCGAGAGCGAGGCCAAGGCAGGCTTCATCGAGGAGGGCAAGGTCGTCAGCGGCACCGTCATCCAGCTGACCAAGGACTACGCCGTCATCGACATCGGCTACAAGTCCGAGGGCCAGGTCGCGATGAACGAGTTCTCGGCCCAGCCCGGCGGTGAGCCGGGCGTGAAGGTGGGCGATCGGGTGGAGGTGCTCGTCGAGTCCCGCGAGAACGACACGGGCATGGTCGTCCTCTCCAAGGAGAAGGCCGACAAGATGCGGATCTGGGACGAGATCTCCGCCGCGTGCGAGCGCGACGAGCTCGTCGAGGGGATGATCGTCGGGCGGGTGAAGGGCGGCCTCTCCGTCGACATCGGCGTGAAGGCCTTCCTCCCCGGCTCCCAGGTCGACATCCGTCCGGTGCGCAACCTGGACAAGCTCATCGGCGAGAAGTTCAAGTTCAAGGTCATCAAGTTCAACAAGAAGCGGGGCAACATCGTCCTGTCGCGCCGGGTCCTCCTCGAGAAGGAGCGCGAGGAGCTGAAGAAGGAGACCCTGAAGAACCTCAAGGAGGGCGCGATCCTCAAGGGCGTGGTCAAGAACCTGACCGACTACGGCGCCTTCATCGACCTCGGCGGCATCGACGGCCTGCTCCACGTCACCGACATGAGCTGGGGCCGCATCGGCCACCCGTCGGAGATGTTCGAGGTCGGGCAGGAGGTCCGCGTCATCGTCCTCAAGTTCGATCCCGCCAGCGAGCGCGTCAGCCTGGGCCTCAAGCAGATCCAGGAGGACCCGTGGCACCGCGCCGACGAGAAGTACCCCATCGGCACGCGGGTCAAGGGCAAGGTGGTCTCGCTCACCGACTACGGCGCCTTCATCGAGCTGGAGCAGGGCGTCGAGGGGCTGGTGCACGTCTCCGAGATGAGCTGGACGAAGCGGGTGAAGCACCCGTCGAAGCTCGTCGAGGTCGGCCACCAGGTCGAGGCGGTGGTGCTCGACATCGACCCGAAGGCGAAGCGGATCAGCCTCGGCATGAAGCAGATCGAGGCGAACCCGTGGACGCTGCTCGAGGACAAGTACCCGATCGGCTCCGTCATCCGCGGCGAGGTCCGGAACGTCACCGACTTCGGCATCTTCGTGGGCGTCGAGGAGGGGATCGACGGCCTCGTGCACGTCTCGGACATCTCGTGGACCGAGCGCATCAAGCACCCGGGCGAGAAGTTCAAGAAGGGTGACGTGGTCGAGGCGGTGGTGCTCAACATCGACGTCGAGAACGAGCGGTTCAGCCTCGGGCTCAAGCAGCTCCACGTCGATCCGTGGACCACGCTGACCGAGCGGCACCCGGTGGGCGCCCGCGTGAAGGGCAAGGTCACGAAGGTCACCGACTTCGGCGCCTTCGTCGAGATCGAGCCGGGCATCGAGGGCCTCGTCCACGTGTCCGAGATGCGGGACGAGCGCGTCGAGAACCCGCGCGACGTGGTGAAGGAGGGCGACGAGGTCGAGGTGAAGGTCATCGACATGGACCTCCAGGACCGGAAGGTCGCGCTCTCGATCAAGCAGCTCAACCGGGACGGCGGCGAGGACGACTACCGCGAGTACCTGCGCCGCCAGGGCGACGGTCGCGCCCGCCTCGGCGACCTGATGGAGAAGTTCAACCGGCGGAAGTAGTCCCTTCTCCGAGTCCGGCTGATCCCGGCGGGCGGCGCGCGCGAGCGTGCCGCCCGCTGCCATTTCTGGGAGGAGGCGGGCTC
Source organism: Pseudomonadota bacterium (assembly GCA_023411405.1). Lineage (GTDB taxonomy): Bacteria > Myxococcota > Myxococcia > Myxococcales > Anaeromyxobacteraceae > Anaeromyxobacter. The sequence goes on from JAEYOU010000275.1 coordinate 7,271, forward strand.
CGCCCGCCGACGGGGCGAGGG